>JASFFJ010000463.1:0-6413 GCA_050124355.1 Desulfobacterales bacterium
TTTCCGATGGTGATCGAATCGTCGTGGGTGTCTCGGGCGGTGCAGACAGCCTCAGCCTGATGCGGCTGTTAACTGAGCGTCGCGCTCGAATTCCGATCGACTATGACCTGTTCGCTGTTTATATCGATCCCGGTTTCGAAGGAAGTTTCGCCGAAGCACTCAAGGCCTATTGTGAGCAGCTTGGATTTGCCCTCAGGGTCGAATATACGGACTACGGTCTTCAGGGACACAGCTCAACCAACCGGGAGAATCCCTGTTTTTTGTGCTCGAAACTTCGTCGCAGACGCCTATTTGAAATTGCTGCTGAATTAGGCTGTCACAAACTAGCCCTCGGTCATAATAAAGATGACGTGATTGAAACCCTGTTTTTGAATATTTGCTATGCCGGTGAAATCAGTACGATGTTGCCATCTCAAACATTATTTGAGCAAAAGTTCACCCTGATTCGTCCCCTGGCGTTTGCCGATGAGGATTTGATCAGATCTTTCGCCAGGGATCAACGATTTCCGGATTTTGAAAATCCCTGTCCCACCGCCAAAACATCAAAACGCCAGGAAATAAAATCCCTATTACAGCAGCTTTATCGCAGCAATCCTAAAATCAAAGGGAACATTTTTCGATCAATGAGTCATGTCAAGCTTGAATATCTGTTAAAATCATGAAAGACGTCCAAAGTCAGCCCGATTTCCGCAACATCTCCATCGATAAAGTGGGGATTAAAAATTTACGCTATCCCATTACCGTCCGCGATCGGCGTGACGGTTTTCAGCACACCGTTGCCCTCATCAACATGTTTGTAGATTTGCCCCACAACAATAAGGGCACTCATATGAGCCGCTTTGTTGAACTATTACATCTACTGCGTCCGGATGTTTCCTTGCAGAAGTTTTCGGTCATCCTTGAGAAAATGAAACAGCAATTAAAAGCGGCCTCGGCCCATCTTGAGATGACATTTCCATATTTCATCGAAAAGAAGGCGCCGGTAAGTTTATCTCCGGGACTCATGGATTATACCTGCAGCATCACCGGAACCAGCGATCCCGCCGGCAAGGTCGACCTTGTATCTCAGGTGGCGGTTCCGATCTCGTCAGTATGTCCCTGCTCTCTGGAGATCAGTGACGGGGGTGCCCATAACCAACGCGGCGAAGTACGGCTGAGCACCCGATTCAAGAAATTCATCTGGATGGAAGATATGATCGAGCTGGTGGAAACGTCGGCTTCCTGTGATGTCTTCTCTGTTTTGAAACGGGCTGATGAAAAATATGTTACCGAAAGTGCTTTTGCCCATCCTAAATTTGTCGAAGATATTGTGCGTGATATCGCTGAGAAACTTAACGCCGATGACAATATCACCTGGTTCTCAGTGAGTGCCGAAAATTTTGAGTCAATCCACAACCACAGTGCCTATGCGAGTATTACCTCGGAATAGACGGACGATTTACAAATGCCGAGTGGCGGGTTACGGGTCGCCGGCAATAAGGGCATAGTGCATAGAGCATACAAAAGAATCTCAAATCCTCATCCTCGCTGCCCTATGGATCTGCCCTATCGGATACTGGCGGGTCCCATATCCCATTAGTACTTATATACGATGGGAGGCGGAGGAGAATTCAACAACGGTGAGATCATGGTCATGGTTTCCAGAAGGGCCTTTCATCTTGGGAGGGTAACCCTCGTATCAGGGGGTGTCAGTTGCCTGCGGCGATCCCGGCGTCTATCATCTTGAGTGGAGTGCCCTCGATGACTTTCTTGAGGTCATTGACGACTTCTGTCCAGGCCTTATCCTCGTTGTGCGCCAACGTGATGGGGGCACCCTGACGGGGGATCTGCAATTCGGACACATCTTTAAGGTCGTTCCACCCGCAGGGTCTCACGATAATCGGGACGACTTGCGTGTCCTCTGCGTCGCGACGCGTGATCGCTTCACTAAGCTCGACATCCCAGATGTAATCACTGTTGAGAAAATCGGGGCTCAGGAGCAGCAGGATGATGTCCGCGGCCTTGAGCTCAGCTCGAATCGTCGCATCCCACGCGTCTCCAGCCTTTAACTCTTGGTCGTACCATGTATCGATGGCCCCTGTGCGTCGCAAAATAGCGAGGTGACCGAGGAGAGCCTGCGCATACGCCCGGTCTTCGGACGCATATGAAATAAAAACTTTCTTCATCGCCATGCCTTGTCTGAGATCGTCCGGCAGTAACTCGGCAAAGTCAGGAACCCGATACGTGTGACCGTCCAGCTCAAACCACTGGATGCCTGCGCGGGCATTCTCGTAGATCCGCTCGAGTGACACGAAATCATGTCCATTCACGCTTACGAGCTTCTGGTGATCCTGGCCGGCACTGATACAATCGATCGTTTCTACGATCTTGTCGATAAATGGGGTCCGCTTCATTTCTTCCCGCGGACAAATATCTATCGAGGATCCATCCTGGTTGAAGGTTACGAGGACGACCTCGTCCTCCCGCGCTGCGCCCGCTCCGTTTTGCCGGCGTATGAAAATCCCATTGCGCCAGAAGAGGTAGTCTTCAGCCAATCCGGGTCTCCGCGATCTTGTTTCCGCGTACTGGCCGTACTCACTGTAGAAGTGTAGCATGATACTGGCATGGATGTAGCCACTGTACTGGTATCGAAAGAGTGAACGACCAAACAGGCGTCTCAGGAAGGCGACGCTTCGACGTGGGCTCCTGGGCAGGTACTGAGGTACAATGTAGTTTTTGGATTCCGGACCCCGACGGAAAATCATCTTGAAATCCTCCATTAACTTCAAGATTGAGTCGGTTTCGTTCACGACACTCGACGTTGTCCGCTTGGGATATCGCCCCTGCATGCGCTCAATTGCATCTTCGCGCGAAAATTCGCCTCGTCGACCCACCAGCCTCTTGTCAAGAATCGTGTAGAAAATCTTCGATAGCTCTACGGGGTGCAAGAATACCTTGTCCTTGAGTATCGGTGATTCTGGGAAATAGAGCAGTTCGTTGATGCTCTGCGCATATGCAAGGAAGTTTTGAAAACGGTCCTCGTCCTTGGGCAGATCATATCGATCCATGATCCCATCGTAAACCCCACGGAGGTCTGAAAGACCGATCTCAAAGGATTCCTTCTTTTTAATCTCTTCGAGTACGAGCTCGTAGGTCCCTGGATAGTGCTCCGCTCCGACCCCGAGGCGCCGGAACAACTCAGGAAGTAATGTTCCCTCCAGGTAGTCCATGCGCGTCCCCTCATGCACGGAGACGCTTACGTTGTCGAGAAAACAAGGGAAACGCTCTTTGAGATCCTTGGCATTGACGTGCACACGCCCGTCGAGATCTACCTTGTTCTGGACGGTTATCACGCCCACACTACCGAAGAGGTCCTCTTTTAGCCGCAGTGTCACCTCACGAACGAGCTCGCCCTTGGACGCCTCGAGCCCCGAAGGAGCCTTAACTTCGGAAACGAGATTCTCGATTTCCCTTGGGGTGCTCGGGTTGGGCGGTGTTTTTTTATTCGAGCAGTGCTCTTGGAGCGCATCCA
The DNA here is from genome assembly GCA_050124355.1 of Desulfobacterales bacterium. Classification (GTDB taxonomy): domain Bacteria; phylum Desulfobacterota; class Desulfobacteria; order Desulfobacterales; family JAFDCJ01; genus JAFDCJ01. The sequence goes on from JASFFJ010000463.1 coordinate 3,512, forward strand.
GGTAACGATAGACGGTAGCGTTCTCTGACGATCGGTGCTTCAGCAGTCGTTTGATCGCCTGAGCGATATCCCAGTGGAGAAGCCGTTTGCGGCCGATGAACAACGTGATTGCCTCGAGCCAGTATTCGAGGGGATGGTGGGCAATTTCTTCCTCTTGGGCGTGGTTGTCTGTGGTCTGCAGGCGTGTCTTCAGATTGCCATGTCGATTGGTGGTCTTCTCCCAGAGGACGAGGTAAGCGGTTCGATCGGTAAAGTAGAGATGGTGCGCATTGTGATAGTAGTCCTGCCCACCGAAATCGAGCACCCTGGCCTCGAGTCGTCCGGCCTCCAGCCTGCTGTCGGGCAGCTGGAAACTCGGGGTCCAATGCGAGCTCTGGAGCCCATGAGTGCTCTCGATTTTACACCTGGCGATGTCCTCGCGGACCTTGTTCGTTCCACAAAGATATCTGATGAGGGTCGTCTTACCGGCAGTGCTATTGCCGATAACGACAAGTTTGGCTGTCCTGTTGACGATGTCTGCAAGCTTGTGCTCGCGCGTCTGGATGATCTCGTCGAAGTATGCACGGACGGCATCGGGCCCATCCTTGACGTACCTCGTGGGTGGCTGTTCCAGGGGGTTTTCTCTTAAGACGATCTGGGCCCGGTCGTTCTGCTCGCGCTCCCAGACGACGTCCACGCCGCTGTTGCGAATCCAAGGTACGAGTTCCGTGATATCCTTGATTTTGTTGGTAGATAAGTCGAGGAATTCAAAATTGTCAGATCCACCCAGCACCGTCACGTCAACGATCTGGTTGGATGATAGGTCAACTTTCAACAGAGAAGGCATATCTCCTAATGCCCTAATATTTGAGATCTCATTAGCAGAAAGGTCAAGAACGACCAGTTTTGTCAGCTTGCCGAGCGGATCGATATCGGAGAGATGGTTGTCTGCAAGAAAGAGATGTGTCAACCCTCCGAGTTTGGTAACGGCCGCCAGGTCCGTGATCTGGTTGTGGGAGAGGCATAATCGCTGGAGGTTCTTAAATCTGGCCAGTGGGCCCAGATCACCGATGTGACAACTGTCGGCCTCGAGGGTATCCAACTTCTTCAATCCAGCGATGTTCGTCAGATCCAGCGGCTCCTCCAATGGGCCGATCGATAAGCGTTTGAGGTTACTTAGGTTTTTTAGATTGGGTATAGCGGCCAGCTTGTTCGGTCGACCCTTGCCAGGTAAAGATTTCCCGGTGTCGAAGTCCATGCGTGAGTTAGCGAGGCGCAACTCTTCCAACCAGTGGAATTCCAGAATTTCGTTGGGAACCGTGGTAAGCCCACACATGCCCAGGTCGAGCACGGTGTCCTGCGTTGTGCGGTTTTTCTCTATTACATCGCGAGCACGTTTGCTCAGATCATTCGGTGGTGTGAGTGTCGCCATGCTCTTTCTGCCCGCAGCAGCATTCTTATTCAGTTTCTTTGTGCCCATATCGTCACCTCCTACGCGCTTGGCTTCCAACGAATTCGAAAAAATCTAAAGTCCATGTTTTTGCAAGCAACAAAAGCGATAGATTCCCGTCCATTCTTAAACCAATGTAGCAATTAACATACCACACTATGGTATTTGGTGATGTTTGGATCGATTAATATATGTAGCTGATATGTTGTCAAATATCCATTGAATTAGCCTCCGCAGAGAAGCCGTTTGGAAGAGATGCACTCAGCCTAATGTAAAACGGGTTGGCGGTTTTATAATTTCCACTGTAAATTTGTTTGACATGCCTCGCATAATTTTGTTGCTAAATCCATGCGATCCGGAATTTGGATGGAATTTTCTATCATTTTGCGGCGATTTCAAACCTGTAGTCCAGATCAGCTATGAAGGAAGCGATAACCGGACAATTTTGGATACATCAGCTCTGCCGCATTCGGTTCATTGTTGACACCCTATCCCGACTTCGTTATACAATTTTACCCAGCGGGAGATCTGTTACAAAGCTTAGTACTCTATTCATTGAAATCACCTCAAACAGAAAGGACCTTTACAATGGGAAAGTTCAGAGAAAGTAGGACGGCGCACAACCTCCTGTGTTCCTTTGCCGGGGAGTCCCAGGCAAGAAACCGTTATACCTATTTTGCGAGGAGAGCAGAGGAGGAGGGGTATGTTCAAATTGGCGATATTTTCGAGGAAACCGCAAGCCAGGAATGCGAACACGCCTTGAGGTTTTTTAAGTTTTTCAATGGCGGAGAGTTGGAAATCAGCGCCAGCTTCCCGGCCGGCGTCATCGGACGCACCCATGAGAATTTACTGGCCGCGGCCGCCGGCGAAAACTTTGAGCATACGGAACTTTATCCCGGTTTTGCAAAAATTGCCCGTGAAGAGGGATTTGAACGGGCTGCCGAAACCTGGGATGCCATTTGTGTTTCCGAAAAACAGCACGAGAAGCGTTACCGTGAACTTGCCGCCAACATTGAAGCCAACAGGGTATTTAGACGGGACCAGGCAGTCGTCTGGAGGTGCCGCAACTGCGGTTATTTGCATACCGGAATGGAAGCACCTGAAAAATGTCCCGCCTGCGTGAGGCCCCGCAATCATTTTGAGCTGTTGGGTGAAAATTGGTAAGCTTGGCCGAAGGACGAAGGGCGATTGACGATGGACGAATGAAGGAATCGCTACCCTCTGTCTTTAAATTGATGCTTCCCGCGACAAGCCATGGATTATTAACCACAGACCCACACAGAAATACACAGATATATTTATCCTCATTTATCGCTTGCCGTTTGTATGAGGAATTGAATATACGGCAGGATCCAGATGTTTTAGCGGAGTGGGGTAATGGTGAGGTATTGCTTGTTGCGATGAATACGCAGTTGCATTTGGTCACACCTGTGCATGGTCGATCAAAATAGTCTGATATCAGAGAACTTTTAA
>JASFFJ010000464.1:0-6379 GCA_050124355.1 Desulfobacterales bacterium
GGCATTTGATGCCGATTTTTTTACGCTGGATGCTTTCGGATGGTGCCGGTGCCGCTTTTCTTTCAAATAAACAAAACGACAAGGGGATTTCTCTGCGGGTGGACTGGATCGAGAATATCTCATATGCCGGCCAACTGGAAACCTGTCAATACGGCGGCGGCGTAAAAAACCCGGATGGTTCAATGGTTGGCTGGAGAGACACGGAATCAATTGACCGGCAACAGATGGGTTACATTATGGCCGTGAAACAGGATATAAAACACCTGGACAAATGGATCGTCCAAACAGCCATCGACCGGGCGCTGATTCGGGTTATCCACAAACACCATTTAAAACCTGAAGACATAGACTGGTACCTTCCCCACTATTCGTCGATTTACTTCCGGGACAAATTTTATGACCGTATGAAGGAAATCGGTTTCGAGATCCCCTACCAAAAGTGGTTTACCAACCTATACACCAAAGGCAATACCGGCAGTGCTGCCATCTATATCATCATAGAGGAGATTTTTAAATCTGACCGGCTCAAGAAAGGGCAAAAACTGCTATGTTTCGTCCCCGAAAGTGGACGATTTTCACACTGCTACATGATGCTTAGCGTGGTGTAGCCGTTCTCCCAACAATCAGAGCCAAATTTTATTTCGTTATTTCATCTTGACTTGATTTCTGCCGGATTTGACTGAAAAATTGAATTCTTATGAATTGGAAATCTTTAAGGGTGCTGTCGAGAGGCAATATGAGAGCACGTGTCCCGGAATTGGGTATGATAAAGGCTGGCATACAAACCTTCTTGTTCCAGAAGCTGCTCGTGGGCGGAATGGGTTTCGGAGCGGTAGGCATGCTCGACAATACGGCCTTGATCCAAAACCAGAATCACATCCGCACCCAAAATGGTGCTGAGCCGGTGGGCAATGACCAGACTGGTGCGCCCCTTCATGATTCTTTCCAAGGCCTCCTGAATGAGGGCCTCGCTTTGGCTGTCCAGATTACTGGTGGCCTCGTCCAGCACGAGGATGCGCGGGTCTTTGAGGATTACCTTGGCAATGGCGATCCGCTGCTTTTCACCCCCGCTCAAGCGATAGCCCCTCTCGCCCACCACTGTGTCATACCCATCCGGCAGGCCGGCGATGAAATGGTGGATATTGGCCGACTGGCAGGCTGCCTCAACTTCGGACTGGGTGGCCTCGGGGGCAGCATAAAGGAGATTTGCCTTTAGCGTGTCGTTGAAAAGATAGGTTTCCTGAGTGACCATTCCGATGGCCCTGGCCAAAGAGACCTGAGACACATCTCGCAGGTCGTGCCCGTCCAAACAGATCTTGCCGCCGGTGGGATCGTAGAGACGCGGCAACAAGTAAGTGATGGTGGTTTTGCCGGCGCCACTGGGCCCCACCAGGGCCGCCAGTTCACCGGGTTTGATCTCAAAGCTGACGGCCTCCAACGCCAGTTGGCGGCTCGCCTTTTGGGCCATGATCGAAGCTTTCGGAGCATTCTCTCCCGCATATCGATCAACCATCAGCCCCAATAGGGCCGACCCGCCGTCTTCTCCCTGGGTGTAGCTAAAGGTAACGTCATGAAACGTAACGGTACCGGTGACGTTCGGCAGCATCATCGCATTGGGCTTATCCTGGATTTCGACCGGTAGATCCAGCACCTCAAAGACTCGCTCAAAGCTGACCATACTGGTGGCAAACTCGACATGGGCATTGCTGATGGACGTCAGCGGTCCATAGAGTTGGGTCAGATAGGCGCCAAAGGCAACAATCGTCCCCACCGTGAAAACGCCTTGCAGAACCATGTGTCCACCAATCCAAAACATCACTGCTGTTCCGACTGCGCTGATCAGGCCCAATCCCATAAAAAACCAACGTCCCACCACAGCCGAGCGGACCCCGATGTCGGCCACTGCTTTGCTGCGGCGCCAAAACCGATCCTTTTCATCGGCTTGTCGTCCGAACAGCTTGACCAGCAAGGCCCCGTCTATGTTGAGGGTCTCCTGCATCAGGGTATTCATCTTGGCGTTCAACTCCATACTCCGACGGCGGATTTTGCGTAACCGTTGACCTACCCGTCTCGTCGGCGCAATGAACAGGGGTACAATTGCAATACTCAGGAGCGTCAAACGCCATTCCAGCGAGAACATCATGATCAATGTGGCGAAAACGGTTACCACGTTGGTGACAATGTTGATAAAGGTGCCTGTCAGGGCATTCTGGGCGCCGACCACATCGTTGTTGAGCCGACTCATCAGCTCCCCTGTTTTGGTGTGCGTAAAAAAACGCAGACTCATCTGCTGCATATGGTTGAAAAGGGCATTGCGCAGGTCGGCGATCAAACCCTCGCCAATGGTCGCGCTGAGGTAACGCTGACCGAAGCCGATGATCGCGCTAAAAATAGGTATCCCAATCATGCCCACGGCCAGCCAGTTAAGCCGGCTCGTGTCTCCGTTCATGATGGCGTTGTCAATCAGATCGCGATAGAGCAGCGGCGGAATCAAGCTTAAACCGGTAATAGCCAAGATGGTCGTTACCAATCCCAAAACCTTCAGCTGATAGGGCTTGGCGTAGCCCCACACGCGGCGTAACAATGCCCAACTAATCTTGGGACGATCACGCTCCTGGTTATATCTGATATACGTCCACCAACCGGTGCCGACACCGTTTGACATTATCTCACCTCACATCGCAGAAGCTCTGATTCTGCCGATAAATTTCTATGTTGGTGCTCAAAGTATTTGCAACAATATATCCTACCATGTTGAAAAATCAACTCCTTATCTTTTCTTTTAAATTCTTATTGTTTTAACGATAAAAAAAGTTCAATTCTTGAAATCCCGATTCCAGCCCAAAAAATTGATCTTGACAACAAAATCTGCTTTGGCTAAACAGATGGAAATTGTTTACATTAATTGGCACTTCTATATGTTGGGTTGCAACTGAAACCGATATACCCTTCACCAGTTTCGATTTACCCGCTTTGAAAAGGCAACTTCTTATCTTCATCAAAACGTGTTCTTGACACAATTTTGTGAACCTGGTTTTCAGGATTGTCGAAAGTAATCATCATTTTTCGTGAATTAGTATGGAGGAGGTGAATTTTGAGGTTAAATTACTTTATCCCAAAAGGAGGTATTGATCATGAGTAACTACGCTAACGGCATATGGAAAAGCTTTGCTATCGGATTGACAGTTTTACTCATCGCAAGCACAGGATTTGGGCAGGCTAAAGAACCGGTAAAAATCGGTGCCATCTTCTGCCAGTCGCCACCGGGTTCTGTTGTCCAAGGAACGCAAGTCAAAATTGGCCTTGAAATCGCGCGGGACATAATAAACGCTGACGGTGGGGTTTTAGGACGCCCTGTAAAGCTTTTAATGGAGGACGGACAGGGCATTCCTGAGAAAGGACGTGCAGCCGCCGAAAAACTCATCACCAAAGAAGGTGTGGTTGCACTGACGGGAGAGCACCAAAGCTCCAACGTACTGGCTGAGATAGAAGTGGCCAAACGCCACAACATTCCATTTGTTAACACTAATGGCTGGTCAGATGCAATTCGGAAGAAAGGTTATCTCCAGGTTTTCAATCCATCAAATTATAATACGCGGGTGGCCGACGCCATGGCTTCCGTCATATCCGCATTAGGGGTGACGTCTGTTGTTGCATTTGCAGAAAACACGGATTACGGCATCGGGCAGGCACAACTACTCGGTGAATTTATAAAGAAAAAGGCGTCTGGTGTAAAGTACAAATTCGAGACCCTCGACCGACAGGCCAAAGACTATATGCCTGCCGTTCTGCCGCTTAAAAGCCATCCGCCTGATGTAGTCGTGAATATTCTTCTTCCTCCCGGGGCCTACATTTTGATGAACCAGCTGTACGAACAAAAGGTGGCCCCTAGCAAAACAACCTGGCTTTATGACGGCGCAGGTCTTGCCGACTACCCTGACTTCTGGGATAACGTCAAGGACGCCGGACGTACCATGTTGGAATTTGGTCTTTACCACCCATCCATGGATATGCCGCCTATGGGCCAGAAGGTCACCAAAGAGTATGAAAAACGGCTTGGGCGCGAACCCAACCGACTTATATTCCAGGCGGCGGATAGCTTGTTCCTGCTTGCCGAGGCCATGAACCAAGCCGGCACAACCGATGCCGACGCTGTCATCAAAACCATGCAGAGCATTAAATTCACGGGCGCTCGTGGAACCATAACTTTTTCCAAAGAGCCCGGTTATTCCTTCCAACAGTGGCTGGACGTGCCGTTTGTAACCTACCAGTTGACCGAAACCGGGCAGCCTGTAAGCAAGGCACCACTGGTGCAGGGGCCGGGGATGCCACTGGATACGGCAAAACTGGTCAAGCCTGGCAGCTGATGACCTGCAATATGCCATGTTGAGAAGAAAACTGAGATGAAACAAGATGAGGCGCTGAGACCTTTAAGCCGAAAGGTCTCAACGCCATAACTCATCTCAGGAGTAGGTTTAAATGGCGATTTAGTATTCACGAATCGCATGACGCTTTGCCATGTAATCCGATATATCCGGATCATTAATCATGTTATTTATCGATCTCACCGTCAATGGCCTTATAACGGGGGTGTTCTATGCCTTGATGGCCATTGGGCTCACATTGATTTTCGGGATCTTGAAAATTGTAAATTTCGCCCACGGAGAGTTTTATATGGTGGGCGCCTATGCCTATATCCTGCTGTCCACGGCCCTCGGCCTCTCAGTCTGGATATCTCTTCCCGTTGCCATTGCATTGGGAACAGTCATTGGCTGGACCACCGAACGGGCACTGATGAGTCCTCTTTATGCAGGCTATTCGTCCTGGGGTCTGATCAAAGATGAGTACGCCATCATCGTAACATTTGGACTTTCTCTGCTTCTTATCAATCTGGTTGATAAAATTATCGGCCCATATCCCTACCGGGGTCTTGATCTAATAGAGGCGTCCCGGATAGAAATTGGCCCTGTCATTGCCAACGCACACAGATTACTTGCCACAGGCCTCGGAATTTTTGTCATTGGAGTGGTGTTCTGGTTCATGAAGTATACCTTCTGGGGGAAACAAATTCAGGCAGTGGCCCAAAATCGGCTCGGCGCATCTCTGGCTGGAATTGATCCCAAAAAGGTGAGTTCGATCGTGTTTTCTTTATCCGGTGGGCTTGCGGCTTTTGCCGGTGGCTTGCTGGCACCGATGATAAATGCATCTCCCGATGTGGGTATCTTTCCGGCCATAAAATCTTATGTCGTGGTTGTGCTCGGTGGCATGGGGTCAATTTTGGGAGCACTCCTGGCCAGTCTGCTCCTGGGCGTCGCGGAGAGTTTTGCCGCCGTATACCTATCGTATGGCTACAGAGACACCTTCGGCCTTGTCGTTCTTATTTTAGTGCTGATGTTCAGACCCCAAGGACTGTTTGGAGAAAAGGTTCGGTCGGTCTGATGGGAAATTCCGCACAAAGGTTACAAATCGAGTTTAAAGCTTCCCTGGTCATCCTCGCAAGCATAGCACTGCTGCCGATAGTAGTCACCAACATGTACTGGCAAGGGGTTATTATCGTCAGCCTATATTTCGCCTTGCAGGCCATGGGCTGGAATTTGCTGACAGGATACACCGGCCAGATGAATCTTGCACCGGCAGCCTTTGCGATGGTGGGAGCCTATGGCGTGGGCATGATGACGTATCATTTCGAGCTGTCGCCCTGGGTGGGAATTCCTGTGGGAGTCGCTTCCGCATCCCTCATCGGGCTAATCCTGGGTCGCATCGTTTTACGGCTGCAGGGCCCCTATGTGGCTTTGACAACACTATCCTTCGCTGAAATTCTGCGCCTTGTCATCGGCAACTCCTACAACCTGACACGAGGTGATTTAGGTCTCAACATACCAGCGGTTTTCCAAGGGCGCCTGCCATACTATTACTTAATGCTCGGTACCGTGGTTTTTGTTCAAGTAGCCCTATATGTTACAATGCGCACAAAGGTGGGGCTTTTTCTCCAGGCTATTCGAGACGATGAAGTGGCTACCGCCAGCCGCGGCATTTCGATCGTTTGGTGGAAGACCCTGGCATTTGTTGCAAGTGCCGGCATCTGCGGCCTTGCGGGCACGCTTTATGCGCCATTCGCAGGATTGATCAGCCCCGAATTGGGGCTGATTTTAAATACAGGGCTGGTAATCAGTATGGTGGTCATCGGCGGTATGGGGACCATGGTCGGCCCGGTGGTCGGTGCGCTGCTGGTTTACGGCACCACTGAACTTTTGCGCGACGTTGGTGGATATCATCTGATTATTTTTGCCTTGTTGGTCATCGTAATTGCACGGTTTTTCCGTAGCGGCCTGTGGGGATTGCTGGTTTTGGTCGTTGACCGTCTCACTGCAAGATCAAA
>JASFFJ010000465.1:0-6377 GCA_050124355.1 Desulfobacterales bacterium
AATTACCTGATATACTCCCAATTGTCAAGACAAAACCTTGAAGCTATAAATATATTCTGAAATTATAACAAGTTAACATCATATAGTCTGTTATAGACTCATATCATAGATATCCTGGTTAAGGATTCTATTACTAAATTTTACAAAGAAAGGATTTTCATTATTTAATGGGTTAATTTTTTTTCAATTTACGAACTAACTAATTTCAGGCCGTCTTTTTTATTCTCAAACTTTTTGCCGCATGCAACGCATTCTAAATCGTCGGCCAACCGCTCAGCACACTCACAGACCCAACCGATCTGCTTTGCGGGGTTGCCGACAACCAGCGCAAAGTCGGGAATATTTTTGTTCACCACGGCGCCGGCACCGATGAAGCAATATCGTCCCAGGGTTACACCACACACGATCGTGGCATTGGCACCGATCGTGGCACCCCTTTTTACCAGCGTCGGTCGAACCTGGTCCATTTTACCGATTTCAGCTCTCGGATTATAAATATTTGTAAACACCATGGATGGTCCACAGAAGACGCCATCTTGAAGCGTGATACCCTTGTAGACGGAAACATTATTTTGAATCTTGCAACCCATTCCGATGTCAACATCCGGTCCGATGACCACATTTTGACCGATATTGCAATTTTCACCGATGGTTGTGTTGGAAAGCATATGGGAAAAATGCCATATTTTGGTCCCTCTGCCGATTGAGACGTTTTCATCGACGATGGCGGATGGATGGACAAATACACCCTGCAAATTGCAGCGCTGCGGGTAGGCGGCTACCGGCGCTGCAATGGAATTCGGCGTTAAATCCAGATCAATATCCACCCCCGAAATCATGTTTATTTTACGGCCATTATCGTTTAAAGACGCCTGGCTGGCGTTCAAAACCTTAAGTACCTTTAAGCCTTCGTACCCATCGGTAATCGGTTGCGCCCCGGTAGTGATACAGTCTAAAAAATGCTGGCACTCCTGACGCAATGGTTCCTCTTGAGGAATATCAACTTTTTCAGACTTTGCCTTCGTGGGAACAGGTAGATTTTTCTTCCAGTTAATCTGGTGAGGATACAATAGAAGCTTATCCTCCCAGGGTTTGGTGTCGTCAAAGACGGCCATTCTCTTTTCACCGACAACCACAAGTTTCTGTTCTTTGAAGGGATGGAGCCAGGAGACAAATATATGGGCCTGCAGGCCGGAGGAAAAATTAAGATGGGTGGTGGTCACATCCGCAATTTTTCGATGCAGATAGTTCCCGCCGGTGGTGATAAGCGTTTCCGGCTCTTCCTCTGCCAGGGCCAATATCATTGAAATGTCGTGGGGTGCAAACGACCAGAGTATGTTTTCCTCGCGCCTTATTTTACCTAAATTCAGACGATGAGAATAGATGTAATCGATCCGGCCCAGGTCTCCGGAATGGGCCAATTCTTTGAGACGTAGAAACACCGGGTGATACTGCAACAGATGCCCCACCATGAGAACACGACGTCTTTCTCGGGCCAGATCGATAAGTTCCTGCCCTTCTTCAGATCGAAGCACGAGAGGCTTTTCAACAAACACATGTTTGCCGGCAAACAAACTCTCTCTGGCAATGTTAAAATGGGTTTCAGCCGGCGTTGCAATCACCACGCCCCGAATATCATTGTTAGAAAGAACGTCAGCAAGTGCAAGACAGGTTTCGATGCCGTTGTATTGATCCTTATAATTGGATAAAATCGTCTCATCTTTGTCGCAGACCAATTTCAGCGAATGGAGATTATAAAAATTGCGAACTAGATTTTTGCCCCAGTAGCCGCCACCGATAACGGCAACCGCAGGGCTTTTTATTTCTGACGCAGAGTGAGGAGCAGTGGAAAATGGTTTTATTTTTTTCATTTATTGCCCAGCAACGGTTGCGCCGATCACCTCGGCAATTTTCTGTTGTGCTGCTTCTGCTAAATAGGGATGCATCGGAAGGCTAAAGATGCGTCTTGAAATATCTTCACTGATGGGAAAATCTCCCTTTCGGTAGCCCAGGCCGGCAAAAGCACTCTGAAGGTGTAATGGCTTTGGGTAATAGATGGCGGTGGGTATATCAGCCTCTTTTAATTTGTTTTGCAACGCTGTGCGCTGTGTTTCATCCGTGGTAAGAACGGAATATTGTGCCCAGGCACTTTTGTAACCCTGAGGAATTGTGGGGGCTTGAATTTTAGGAAGTGGCTGCAGCAATGATTTATAATGATTGGCTACCTGCTGCCGCAGTTCAATTTCTTCAGGAAAAATATCAAACTTGGCAAGCAGAATGCCTGCCTGAATCGTATCCAGACGGCCGTTAACCCCGATGCGGACATTGTCGTATTTATGGTGGCCCTTACCGTGAACTCTGACAGACCCCATTATTTCAGCCAGATGATCATCATTGGTAAAGCACATACCGCCGTCACCGTAACCACCCAGAGGTTTGGCGGGAAAAAAGGAGGTGCATCCAATATTGCCAAAGGCGCCGGCCTTTTTATTGTTTAATTCAGCGCCAAATGATTGAGCGGCATCTTCAATTACGAAAAGATGATGTTCTTCAGCAATGGCACCGATGCGGATATAATCAGCCGTCAGACCGAAAAGATCGACGGCAAGGATTCCTTTCGGTGATAGAATTGTCGCTGAATGACGAGAGGTGGCGTTAATCTTCGGGACCGGGTAAATTGAGGGATCGTTTTTCTCAACGGCCTGAATTGCATGCTGAAGCTGGACAGGATCCATATTGAAGGTCTGGGGATCAATGTCGACAAATACCGGTGTGGCGCCCAGCAGACTGATGACTTCCGCTGTGGCGATAAACGTAAATGGGGACGTAAATACAGCGTCTCCCGGACCAATCTGCTTGGCCAGCAAAGCCATCAGCAGGGCATCGGTACCGGACGCACAGCCGATGGCATGATTTACGCCGCTATATTCGGCCAAACGATTTTCGAGTATGCCGATCTCGGGGCCCATGATGTACTTACCATGGTCAAGGATGGCCGCAATATTGGCGTCTATCTTGTCTTTAATCCGTTTTTGTTGTCGGGCTAAATCTATGAATTGCATGGTGTTGGTTCCTAATTTGAGTTATTGTTCTTTCGTTTACAATTGGCTCATATTATTTGGACAAAAACGCAGCACCTGTAGTCGACCAAGATGCTGGATACTGGTTACTGGTTGTCGGAAAAAGGAGTTGCTTCCGGATGTCGCAGCCTTTGTCTACCATGGCAGAGTCGGCTCGATCTTCTTCCTTTTATAAAATCGACAGAATACCGCGTTAATCGAGTATCAAGCATCCAGAAACCAGTATCCTGATTGCCCCTTTTTCGTGCAATAGCTTTATATCAGAAGGATTAACATAGCTTTTCAAGAATAGATTACGAGCCCTTTCTGACCTCATCCTTTATCCGCTTCACATGCCCCCGACCCAATCCCTTGACTTCACAACCCAGCTCGAAGTAACGTCGGATGGCATCATCATTGAGGATTCCAAAACAGTCAATCACTGCCAAAGGCGTTCCCGCCATATTTACCACTTCCTCCGGATCCAGGGAAAGATAGTCCTGGTGGCGAACCGCAAGGACCATGGCATCTGCACCCTTGAGCGTTGCCTTGAAATTTGTCATGATGCGCAAATCACCCAGAGTTTCCTGATTTCGAAAAAACCGGGCCAGGGAATGGTCGGGGGCGGGATAAGTCTCCTGCTTTTCCATCTCCCACCAGTGTTTTACATAGGGATCGTGGACCACAACATCGGCCCCCATTTCGGTTAACTTGCGAACGATAATTTCCGAACCGCTGTAACGGGTGTCACCGACATCCTCCCGATAGGAGGCTCCCAGTACCGCAATTTTTGTGGCAGCAACAATTTTTCCCATATTGCGCAACGCATCGCGGACCAGCTGTACCGCCCGCAAGCCACGCGTGTCATTGATATTAATCGACAAAGGGGTCATTTTAAAAATATCGTCTTCAAAGCCCATGAGCGTATGATAGGACCATACGCCGAGACCGCCGTCTTTGGGCAGGCAATAGCCGCCAATGCCCGGCCCCGGGAAAATGATGTTTGAATGGGTCGGACGAACCTTTATGGCTTCGATGACTTTCGTCAGATCAACACCATTGCGCTCGGAAAACACACTCCATTCGTCTAAAAATGCCAGCAGCGTCGCCCGATAAGAATTTTCCACGATCTTGCATGTTTCGCTTTCGATAGGGCGGTCTAAAACCGTTAACGGATACTGCACCACATTGAGAATGCCGCTGAGAAAATCGGTGACCCGTTTTCGTGATTCAGCGTTGATGCCGCTGCATACCCTCCAGAAGTCCCGGATGGACGCCACGTAATTGCGTCCCGGCATAACACGCTCAAATGAGTGTGCCAATAAGGGCTCTGTATTTTCGAAACCCCGCTTTTGAAATGCCCGCTTTATGATCGGATACGCCACATACTCGGTGGTGCCCGGCGGCACGGTAGTCTCAATCAACACCATGCATTCAGGCTTAATTTTTTCACCGATAATCTTCAAGCTGGCCTCCAGAGCGGCAATATCTGCATACCCCTGACTTACGTTGCCGAATGTTTCTTTATGGTAATCACATTGAACATCCACCACCACCACATCGGCCAGCGTCAGCACATCATAGGTATAGCTGGCAATCAGTGTCTTTTTTTCCAGAACGCAGCGTCGGATCAAAGGCGCCACTTCCGGGTCTTCAGCCTCTACCGGAGCCATACCGCGATTCAAATACAGAATTTTCCAGAAAGATCTTGTAGAGGGCCGTTGCATGCCGATGACGAACTTTGTAGGTTGGCCGCTTTCAGGATCAACCGAATCCGCAACTACCCCAGCCATCACCGACCCGACAAAACCGACGCCCATCACAACAACAATTTCTCGATTTTTCAGCCGTTGTTTTTCGACCAATTTTTGCATTCTAGTAAATTCATTGGCATACTCCTTGTCCTGTGGCAACGGGAATTTTTCACCAGATGGACAGGTGGAATAGTCCGGTTCGGCTTGATGACGAACCGCTAAACTTTTCGAATTCGAAGGGGTGCCTTTCGGTGACATTCAAAAACTCCTTTCACGGGCTTGACATAGCTCCGCCTGCTGGATTACCAGTCCAGTTCGATACAAAACCGCGCTGGTTGCCTTTTTAATATTAAGTACTTGAGATTAATAGAAAATTAAGGAGTAAGGGTTTGATCATATTTTGGGGTACAAGTCAATAAAAAATACATTCGGCGTTACCGGTGAAATCTCATCACCTCAGTTCGAACCGATCTCAACCACGCGACTCGTAGATATTCCCATGTTCGCTAATTTTTTTGAAATAGATTCCGTTGAATCAATTGTCGCTATGAGGATCCTGTCAAACCAGAGAGATTCAATCCGATCAGGGTGAATAACGGTAAATTGCATAAAATTTTGGCCGACTCTGCCATCATCGACCACCGCCACCAGCTCGATACAGGATTGCTGCAACGATACATAAGCGATTTCAGCCAGATCGCCGGCTCCGTAGAATACAATGCATCTGACACCTTGGGTTTCCATCTTGGCATATAATTCCCGCAGCATTTGACGGGCATCTCTATAAAATTTAACGGAATACTGGATATATTTGTAGTTTAAACGGGTCTTCTCTGCGACACCCCGGGGTGTCAGGATGTATCGAACGCGATTTTTGGGAAGGTGGCCGATCTCGAAATATCCTTTTTGGGCCAGCCGCTGAATAAAAGAGTTTACAAGCCCAAGAGAAATATTCAGATCCCTTGCCAGATCTCGCTGGCTGGGAGTACGGTCATTATCAACCTTTTCAAGGATCCTTAAGGTACGTAAATCAATGGGGTCCATTTAAGTAAGCGAAAATAGGTACCGGTTTAGGTTGCATGGATGGGGTTGGTAATGGATTCGGGTTTTGGGTAGGTGTTTACTGGTTCAGATCTTCCATAATTTTTTTTGGTGACTCGCACCAACTCAATTCATAAGCCGCCGGCGTCAACCTGGTTAGCAACCATCAAGCATGCCCTCGCGGGAACGGTAGAACGTTTTAAATTCTCATCCCGTCGAGGCGGGGTGGCTTATGAATTGTTAAAAAAGAATTTTTACTTATTTGTTACGGTTAATGGGTATACGCTCAGCCGAACAACCAGCACCAAATCCGACTGAAGCGAACAAGGTATTGTCAATGATGAATCGGTCAAGTCGTCATTAAAATCGACAGATCCGATAAAACAGAAATCAAAAAATTCTTTTTAAAAATCAGCGGCCACCAACAGAGGTGGCCCCGGCCCTTCCAGGGGCCATCCTCATACCCCAGGATTAATTCTGCTGGTGGTCGATGATTGTGCCTTCAGGGCGTCCGGGCTTTCCG
>JASFFJ010000466.1:0-6363 GCA_050124355.1 Desulfobacterales bacterium
CAGAATACCTTAAATATTCAATCATCAATCATCAATCTTCAATATTCATTCAGATTCTTCTGGCCAGCACCGCACTATCGAAAATAGCGTCTTTGGCGCTTCTCGGTTCCAGGCAATCGCCGATTTGGTAGATTTTATAGCCCAGTGGTTTTATTTTATCGTAGAGCCTTGTGTCCGGCTTTGTACCGATGGCAATCACAACTTTTTCGGCTTTTATGAATTTTTCCCGGTTGTTCTGATTGGTGACGACGACGCCGCTGTCCTCAATTTTTAACAGCTGGGTGTCGGTCAGCAGGGCGGTATTATATTTTTTAAGTTCTTCGAGAATCACTTTTTTGGTCACGGCCTCCATGCCGCTGCCAATTTTCGGCAGCATTTCAATTACGGTTATCGAACAACCTTGTTCAGCCATATATAACGCCAGTTCAAGACCGGTGGCTCCCCCGCCAACCACAATCACCCTTCTTAAAGGGATTTTGCCACCATTCAGCACGTCCTCGTAAGTCAGCACAATTTGCTTCTCAACACCCTGTACCGGTGGAATCGCAGGCAAAGAGCCGGTTGCTAATACCACCACATCCGGATCGAGCGCTTTAACATCTTTGGCCGTGACTTCGTGATTCAGGTGGCATTTGACCTTGTTAAGCTCGGCCTGTCTGGTCTGGAAACGAATCAAAGAGCGCAACTCTGCTTTGTGACCGGGCGTACTGCCCGGTACCAATTGACCGCCAAAGACACTTCGTTTTTCATACACATGCACGGTATGTCCCCGTTTGGCAGCCACCCAGGCCACATTCAATCCGCCGGGACCGCCACCGACCACCATCACTTTTTGGGGATGTTTGGTTGGAATAATGGCCATTTCCTCTTCCCGCCCCAACATCGGGTTTACGAGGCATTCGATACGGCCTTTTCTAAAGATCGACTGCATACAGGTGTTGCATGCAATGCAGGTTCGGATTTCATCCAATCGACCGCTCATGGCTTTTAAGGGCATTTCCGGGTCGGCCAGCAGTCCCCTGCCGATACAAACCAGGTCTGCCTTTTCCTGCTGGATGATGTCATCCGCAGTTTGGGGATCATTAATTCTTCCAACGGCCATCACCGGAATGTCCAAGGCTTTTTTGATTTGGTGGGCAGACGCAACCAGACAGGCTTTTTCCATAAACATTGGCTGGCAAATCCACTCCGGCGTTACATCATTGCCGGCCGATACCTGAACCAGGTCAATGCCTGCATTAATCAGTATTTTCAGGATTTCGATGCTTTCATTGGTTGTGAGTCCGCCGTCAACATATTCCTCGGCGCTGATCTTAAAGGATATGGGTATTTCATCGCCGATACGTTTGCGGATTTCTTCTGTAATCTCTCTGGCGAAGCGGGTTCTGCCTGCTATATCCCCACCGTATTCATCTTCACGGATGTTGGAAAATCTCGAAAGAAATTGATTGACCAGATATCCATGGGCGCCGTGGATCTCGATTAGTTCGAATCCAGCCATATGGGCCCGAGCGGCGGCGTCGCCAAACTTTTTAACAAGATGTTGGATGCCGTCGACGGTCAATGGTTCCACATCCCCCTTAATGGCGGGGCAAGGAAGGGGAGAAGGTGCCACAGGTTTGCGATGGATAACTTTGGCAGAGGTCTGGCGGCCGCCGTGATGAATTTGCAGGGCGGGGACAGCCCCTTCTGCTTTAATGGCGGCGGCAATTTTTGAAAGCCCCTCAATATAACAGTCATCATAAATTACCGGCTGATGGGGCGATACGATCCCTTCCGGTGAGACGGCACAGGCTTCCATCATGATCATCGCGGGTCCACCGGCGGCCCGTCGTCGATAATGTTCGATGGTCGCATCCGTGATGCTGCCGTCATTGCCAATCAGAAAAGAAGCCAGCGGCGGCATTACAATCCGGTTTTTTAAGCGAATATTTTTAACGGTGAAAGGTAAAAACAGCTTTTCCATGGTCGGTATTTCGATCTCATCAATATTATTGATTTTTTGTAGATGTTTATAGCTTATCCAGGATCCAATGTAAAATCAATCTTCCCTAAACCCCGAGAGAATTTTGTCTAACTCAATTCATAAGACACCGGCTCAGCCGGTGAGAATTGAAAAGGTTCTACCGTTACCGGGAGAACACATTAAATTGATTTAAACTTGAACAATGCCGGTGGCTTATGAATTGAGTTAAATAAAAGAATTTTGGCTCACTTATTTTCCGATTTAGTTAGCTATGTAAGCAGCGTATCTGCTCATCAAACCGTACAAATCAGAAATCGACATGATTAAAATAATTTTCTCAATATGTCAGAGCAGGCGATAATAACAAAAACTAAGTTGGAGCAAAAATTCTTTTCACAAATCAGCGACCACCAGCAGAGCGTGGTCCCGCCCCTTCGAGGGGCCATCCTCATACCCCCAGCTGCTGGTGGTCGCTGATTGTTCTTGACCAAATGTTCGATCTGGCTTGACGCTCATTCGACTTTTCTCTATACTTTGTTTAACTATATGAAATTGATATATTTTTAATAGATTATAAGTGTGACAACCTCGAACTAAATACCATGGCTATTACAATGGATAGTATAAGTGTATTTATTGCCAATCATGCCTCAGAGCTCATCCTGGGGTTTTTTATCCTGACAGTGCTGACCGCACTTGTTCTGCTGATTGTTCTCATTCGTCGCAAACCCGAAAATGCCATTGCCGATCTGCAGAAAGATGTGATTGCTTTGATGAATACGCAACAACGGCTGGAAGGCGTCCTTAAGGATGAGATCACCGCCAATCGGCAGGAAACAGCTCAAAGCGCCCGGCAAGCGCGACAGGAACTTGGTTCAACCTTGAAGATGTCAAGTGATTCTTTGCAGCAGCGACTGGCCGACAATATCCGGGTGCAAAAAGATCAGCTGGACTCTTTTTCAAAACAATTAATGGCGCTGGCAAGACTCAACGAAGAAAAATTGGAGACCATGCGCAAAACACTGGAAACCCAGCTGTGGTCCCTGCAGGAAGACAACACGAAAAAGCTTGAGCAAATTCGTGCCACCGTTGATGAAAAGCTGCAGAGTACCCTGGATCAACGATTGGGAGAATCGTTTAAACAGGTCAGCGAGCGCTTGGAACAAGTGTACAAGGGATTGGGAGAAATGCGAACCCTGGCTTCCGGTGTGGGTGATTTAAAAAAAGTACTGACCAATGTAAAGACGCGCGGAACCTGGGGTGAAATCCGTCTCAGCCATATATTGGAACAAATTTTAACGCCGGAGCAATTTGAGGTGAATGTCGCCACCAGAAAGAACAGCAACGAACGGGTGGAGTTTGCTATCAAACTACCCGGGCAGGATGCGGACCAGGAAAAGATCGTCTGGCTGCCCATCGACTCCAAATTTCCCCAGGAAGATTATCAGCGACTTATGGACGCCCGGGATGCGGCGGATAAAGAGCTGGCCGAAAAACATATCAAAAATCTCGAAATCCGTATCAAAGCCGAAGCCAAACTTATCAAGGATAAGTATCTTGAACCGCCCGGTACCACCGATTTTGGCATCATGTTTTTACCTGTGGAAGGATTGTATGCCGAGGTGCTGCGGCGACCGGGCCTATGCGATACCCTTCAGCGCGAGCACCGGATCGTCGTTACCGGGCCAACCACCCTGGCGGCCCTACTGAACAGCCTGCAGATGGGATTTCGTACCCTTGCCATCGGAAAACGTTCAAGTGAAGTATGGCAGTTGCTGGGCGCCGTCAAAACTGAATTTGGAAAATTCGGCCAGGTGCTGGCCAAAACCAAAAAGAAGCTGAAGGAAGCTGGACACACCATTGATCAAGCCGAGATTCGCAGCCGGGCCATTGAGCGCAAACTCAAAAACGTGCAGGATCTTTCCCTGACGGAAAACGCCGCCATTAGCGACCACCAGCAGAGCTCGGGGAATGAGGACGATCCTTCGGAGGGGCCGGAGCCAAGCTTTGCAGGTGATCGCTAATTTCATGGCTTCTGACCTCGGTTGGGTAAACTTTTCAAAAAACCGTGATATTAATAAGGACCTTTAAAAATTCAGAACGATTCGCCCGTAATCCAGTCTTGTTGGCGCCACCACAGGTATTTGTATTGTATCAGTGTTTACGACATGTCAGCAGTTCTGAATTTTAAGAAGATCAGGAGTCGGGGCAAGACTAAATCTTAGGTGCCGGTTTTCAGGAAGGTGAATCACTATAATCCTGAAACCTGTACACTGAAACCGTCAATTTCTAACACCATGTTGTCCGAAAAATCACCTAAGGACCCTAGTCGCAAGACTGTAAGATAATTTTATTTTTTTGAGTCTTGTGGCTGGATTTTTTCAATTTTTCAACTAGCTGCTAAAAGATCCGCAACAAGAATATCACCTCTTGGTTCATTTTTTTCTTGACAAAAGCAAAAAATTGGGATAATTTTCCCAAAAATTGTGGTTATTATTTGACCTAATAAACCAAAAAAAGGTAACTTTGTAGCAATTGCCTGGTAATGCTAATGATACACCTCTAGATGGCAGTTTGATCGCTCTCATAATAACATATCGTCATCTTTAACGTTTATGGGATCAACTTTTTTTGCTCAAAGAAGCGTTTTTAATCTTGCCTATATGAATGTATTGAAAGTTTATGAACGATAAACAGCTAAAACCCCTATTTGCCGCTATTCTCAGGTTGCTAAGACCCTTGGTGCGGATACTCCTTAGAAATGGCGTCTCCTACAGCACGTTTGCAGATTATGCCAAATGGGTTTACGTCGATGTGGCCAGCAGCAAAGAGTTCAGCATCAAGGGGCGAAAGCAGTCGACTTCCCGGGTTTCGGTGATTACCGGGCTATCCCGCAAGGAGGTTACGAGGGTTCGAAAATTGCCGAAGCCTGACGACAGCGCCAGCGCAGAGAGGTACAACCGGGCCGCCCGGGTCATCGCTGCCTGGCGGCGGGACAAAAGCTTTCAGGATGCCAAGGGCCGACCGGCGCTGCTGCCAATTGCAGGTCCAGGTGTGTCTTTCAGTGAACTGGTAAGGCGGTTCAGCGGGGATGTGCCGGTGCGGGCAACCCTCGACGAATTGATACGGGTTGGGGCGGTCGAGCGCCTGAAAGACGGCCGCATAAATCTGCTCACTCGGACCTATATCCCTGCAGGCAGTGATGCTGATAAACTTCACATTCTTGGAACGGATGTGACCCATCTCATCTCAACGATAGACCATAATTTGAGATCCGATCCCAGCGGTCCCTTTTTTCAACGAAAAGTCGCCTACGACAACTTACCGGATGAGGTCTTACCCGTGTTTCGCAAATATTCCGCTAAAAAGTCACAAGCCTTATTGGAAAACCTGGATCGTTGGTTGGCCCAACGCGATCGAGACATTACCCCCAAGGTCAAAGGCAGCGGTCGCAATCGGGCTGGCATCGGTATATACTACTTCGAAGAACCATTCCTGATTGGGGAAAATTAAGATGAAATCCAACCGATTTAAGCGCTCTATAACCATACTGTGCTCCATCTTACTGACGGTTTCCTGTAACAGTAGCGGCGGCGGGGGTGGAAAAGTGGCCGGCGGCGGTATCGGCGGCACCGGCGTCATCAGTTCCGGCCGCGTAACCGCATTCGGCAGTGTTGAGGTGAATGGTACCGAGTTCGACACCAGCAAAGCTAAAGTTATCGTTAATGGTGTCAAAGTCGGCGTCGGTGACGACGCTGTCTTCGATAACCTCGAAATCGGAATGGTGGTAACTGTCGAGGGCAGGATGAAGGATGATGGAAGTTTTGTTGCCGATCGCGTCTTATACAGCGCCAAAGTTATCGGTCCGGTAGAAGACATCAGTGACATCGATGCCACAACCAAAGAGATTGTCGTATTGGGCCAGACCGTGATTGTCAATGTTGTCACCTTGTTTGAGGGGACAAATTTTAATGACATCACCGAGGACGACGTGGTCGCGGTAAGCGGTTATTTTGATGACAATGGGATTATCCGAGCGACGTTTCTGGAAAAGATAGATGATATTATTTTTGAGGTGACAGGTTTCGTGGAGAACCTGGATGCCGACCTTGAAACCTTTATGATCAATGATCTTGTAATAGACTATTCCCTGATTTCCGACGATTTGCCGGATGGCATACCGGCAGACGATCAGTTTGTTGAAGTTCAGGGTCAACTGGTCGCCGGCGAGCTTCTGGCAGAGGAAATAGAGCTTGCCGATGAGCTGGACGGCGAGGATGGGGATGAGGTCGAGATAATGGGTTTTGTCACCGAAATCATTTCAGATAATGACATCATCAAATTCAAGATCGGAAATCAGGAAGTCCATGCCGATTCAGATCCGGATGTCGTCGTGT
>JASFFJ010000467.1:0-6362 GCA_050124355.1 Desulfobacterales bacterium
CTTTGAGCCTTGAACCTTTAGCCAATTATTTTTATCCTAAGTAACTATCTACCTGCTGTTTAACTCATTAAGACGGCAAATCACCCGGAGTAACATTCATGAGCGGTTTGGCCCTGGCCATTGTGGTCGTTGCTGCCTTCTTGCATGCCAGCTGGAATTTTTTGGCAAAAAAGAGCAAGAAAAAGATGGCCTTTATCTGGTGGTTTCTGCTAATCGCCACTCTCGCTTATTTACCAATGTTTTTGTATTACTGGCCCCGGCAGACCATTAGCCCGGCCGGCTGGGTGTGCATTGTCGCCACCGGAATTTTGCATGCCCTATACTTCTGGTTCATGGGAGGGGCCTACGAAAGGGGGGATCTCTCCCTGGTGTATCCGCTTTCCAGGGGTTCCGGGCCGTTGTTTGTGCCGATTCTGGCAATAATTTTTTTGCAGGAACAACTCTCATTCGTGGGGATCGTAGGAATTTCTCTGGTTATTCTCGGAATCTATTCTATTCATCTGAAGTCATTTTCGGTTGTTTCTTTTCTCAAGCCTTTTCGGGCATTGCGCGGCAGTGCGTCCGTTTGGGCCCTTTGCACCGGAGGCACGATTGCCGGGTATTCTTTGGTCGATAAAGTGGGCGTCGGCCTTGTTTATCCGCCGGTCTATATTTATCTGATGTTTGTCATATCGCTGCTATTTCTGTCCCCGTATGTTCTGGTAACGCAACGTGATGCGCTGAAATTGGAGTGGCTGGCTAATAAAAGACCGATCTTAATTGATGGATTTTTAGTTCTTTTCACTTATCTGATGATCCTTTTCGCATTTCGACTTAGCAAGGTCAGCTATGTGGTGGCCGCGCGGGAGGTCAGTATTGTCTTTTCAGCATTTTTGGGGATTGTCTGGCTAAAGGAGAAGCATGCCTCCCAGAAAATCGCCGGTGCCGCCCTGATCGCGCTCGGGGTGGTGTTTATTGGGTTGAGCAACTAATTCTAATTTGTCATATTTATCTATGCTTCAGCCCTTGTTTTAGCAGACTGAGAAAGTAGGATAAACGAATGCCTAAAATGATTTAAATTGTCTAAAATTAAGGAAACGCTGCGCTTTATCTGTTTAAATAGATAGAATACAATAATTTTAGATCATTTTAGTTCATTTTAAATTTTAGCTCATTTTCTGAAACAAAACTATAACTTTTTATTATACAAAACATGATAATTATTATTTTGACTTATACTTGATCGAACACATATATTTGTTAAAAAGGTTATGGGGTTACAGGTTTGGGGTTCAGGGTTCAAAGGTTACAACCCTAAATGAACGCAGAAATCCCAATTAGATGTTAATGGTTATTTGCTTTTCGTTACTTAAATTTAATGATGGATCTATAAAGATATTCGCTGGAAAGCCGAAATGCTGACATACTTAAAAACCAAGAACTTCTGAGCCTCCAAGCTTTCCAGCCTTCCAGCTTCAAGCATACTAAAAAATAAATTCCAATTGGCTATAACTCAATTGGAATTATAAAATTGATGAATCAAGCCAAACCAGTAAAGGAGACAATGATGGATAGAGACCCATTGATTCGCAGAAAGACCGCCATCTCTTACAAGACGGAAGAAAAGACCGTCATGCGTGGATATAATCTAAGCGATTTGGCGGAGGAAGGCTATTCTTTTTATGATGCTATGTTTGTATTGTTTCAGAATCGAATTCCCACCGAAGAAGAAGAAAAAATGCTTAAATATGAAATGGGCGTCTTTCTGGAGCATTCCATGTCGCCGTCGGCCGTCGGTGCCATTGGTGTAAGTGCCGGCCGGCCCAACCTTCCGGTTTGTGTGGCCGCTGCGGTTTCGACCTTCGGCGGTGTACACGGCCCCGGTGCAGCTCATGGATACATGCTGAACAAGTACCTCAAGCGGGCCCAAAAAGAAGGCAAGACCGTAGATGAGATGGCCAAAACCCTGGTGGATGAATACATGGATGCCGGAAGACCGGTTATGGGCATGGGACAACCCCAGCACATTGACAGTGACCCCCGGGCCGAACCGATTCACCTGCGTCAGGAAGAGCTCGAGCTTGAAGGTGTTTACCTCGAATTTCAAAGGGCACTTGAAAAGTATTTTCATGCCCGCCGCAAAGAAGCAGGGCGCTCCTATGTGGGGGTGAACGTGGTTGGTTCCGGTAACACGGCCCTGATGGAAATTGGGTTCTCTCCCAATGCAGGCTGGTGTATCGGGAGTGTCGTTCGGGGTTTCAGCTGCGCAGCACACGCCCTTTTCAATATGAAAAGGGGTCGGGCCTGGGGGGCATCAAGGAACGAACCCATGGTTCAAATGATCGATCTATCCATGATCAAGTATACCGGACCTGAAGACCGCGTCGTACCCAAAAAGGAGGAACAGCAGGAATACGCTAGGAAACAGAAGGAAGAAGGAGAATACAAGAAATGGGTTATCTAGATAAAGAAAAGACGGATGAGCTGAACAAAATAAAAAGGGAGCGTAAAATCGGCAATCTGGACAGCCCCAAGAATCCCTTTGATTATTATGAAAGAGAATACGGGACCGTGCCGCGCGATACGGAAAGGGCACCATTTCAATGGGTGTCCGAAGTGGCTTACAAGAATGTTCACCGCATCGTTGCCAGGGGCTATGACACGACAGAATTGATGGAAGAAGGCTACGGTGTCATTGAGGTCCTTTTTGTGGACTATCAGGCGCGGATCCCAACCGTTGAAGAAGGCCAGATGCTTAACTATGTCATGATTTTGGCATTGGAAGACGGACTTTCCGCACCGGCGGCTATATCCAGAATCGTGGCCAGATCCAAGACTTTTTTGACCCAGGCCTGCGGGGCATCTATCATGGCCTTTGGCCACGCTTACGGCGCATATTCTGCTTTCGGCAATCGGCTCGAGCACTATCTTGGCCGGGTCGACAAGGGGGAATTTTCTCTGGAATCCGCAGCCGAGCTGCTTGTTAATGAGAACCTGCACGACGAAGCCCTGGGTGTGTCAGGTCTTATGCTCAAAGATCCGGCGGCAAAACGCATGATTGCGCGGGCTGAGAAACTCGGTGTGGCCGGCAAATATATCGCCTTTACCAAGCAAGTCGTCAAGGCGGCGCAAAACGCGTTTGATAAACCCGTTGATCTGGATATGCTCGGCGCCACCGGCGCCACCATGATGGATCTGGGATTTACCCCCGAGGCCACCTGGGCAATTTTGGCGGTTACCCGCTCTTTTGCGGCCGGCGCTCATTACATTGAAGAGGTAGAAAGGGAAGGATCCAACCGACTGGGTCAGGAATTGACGCCGCAGGAAGATTACGACGGACCGGCCGATCGACCGGTGCCGCCCCTGTCGGAACGCGACAAACATGCCAAATCCGCTATATGCCGCACCCCCCAGGAGTGGTCGGCGCGTTTTGAAGAGATGAAAAAAGTGCGTGGAAGCGGCTTCAGCATCGTTGAAGAGATCGAGGATCCAAGTAAGAAGAGCGGCATAAAGAAGGTAGGAAAGTTATAAAACATCTGTTGGAATCTTCTATCTTTTAGATGAATGATGCCCAGAATCCGAAATGCGAAGCACGAAATTCGAAACAATGTCAAAAGACAAAAATACTAAAAAATTGAATTTGTTAAAGTGAGGAACTGAAATGGAGGTCGTAAAACCCGTCAAACGCAATGTATTATTGAATCCCGGTCCGGCGACGACCACCGATACGGTCAAATATGCCCAGGTGGTGCCGGATATTTGCCCGCGGGAAAATGAATTTGTCGATATCATGAACGAGGTCCGTAGAGATCTCGTAAAGGTGGTGCATGCGGATCCAGAGAAATACTCGGCAATTCTATTCACCGGGTCCGGGACGATCATTCAAGATGTTCTGGTAAATTCACTGGTGCCGGAAGGAAAAAAGATCTGTGTGGTCAACAACGGTGCCTATTCCAGTCGGATGGTTGAAATTGCCGGGCATTATCAGTTACCCTGCGTTAATCTAGAGTTCCCATCCACCGGGCTTCCGGATCTCAGTGTCGTGAAAGATGCCTTGGAAAGTGACAATGATATCGCGGTGGTGGCCACCGCCCACCATGAGACCGGCACCGGCGTCTTAAATCCGGTGCGCGAGATCGGCCGGATAGCCCATGACAACGGTTGTATATTTATTGCGGACACGATATCAACCTACGGTCTGCTGCCCATCGATATCGAAGAAGAAAACATAGATTTTTGCATGTCCTCAGCCCAAAAGGGACTGTGCGGTATGACCGGGGCGTCCTGGGCAGTCGGCAAGATTGACGAGATCGTTAAATCCAAAAATTATCCAACCCGTTCCTACTATTGCAACCTGTATATGCAATACGACTTTTTCGAGCGGGTCGGAGAGATGCATTTCACTCCGCCGGTTCAAGTTATCTATGCCCTGCGCCAGGCCATCAGGGAGTACTGGGAAGAAGGGGAGTCGGCTCGCTACGAGCGCATCACCAAATGCTGGGAGGCCGTACACAAGGGACTGGCGGAAATCGGGCTTGATCATGTCATTGACAAAGAAATTCAGGGGCATCTGGTGGTCACCGTCAAGGCACCCGAGGACGATCGGTTCGATTTTGCAAAATTGCATGACTACTGCTACGAGCGTGGATTCACCATTTACCCGGGAAAGATGTTCGGTTTGGCCACTTTTAGATTGTGCAACCTGGGCTGGATCACCGAAAAGGATATCGGGGATTTCTTTGTGGTGGCCAAGGAAGCTTTCAGGGAGATGGGGTATACGATACCTATTCAAAGAAATGCCTAAAATTGTAAAATGACTAAATTGAGCTAAAATTAAGGAATCGCTTCGATCTACCTGCTTTTATAAATTGACAGAATACCATGATTTTAGTCATTTTAGGCAAGTTAGATCATTTAAGATCATTCTGGGTTTCTGATTTTAAAGAGATAAAAACCTATAAACATTAATAATAACTACGGAGGGCAAATAAATCATGGAAGACAATATTCAAGAAATGTATCAACGCGCCAGAAAGGCCTTTGAAGTAGTCAGATTCTGGCCCCAGGAAAAAGTGGATGAAATGGTTCAGGCTGTGGCCTGGGAACTTCTGAAAGATGATGTTCGCCATAAGCTGGGACACATGGCGGTGGATGAATCGGGAATCGGCAATGCTGAAGACAAAGTCAACAAAATCAAGAATAAAACTCTGGGTACGCTCTATGATATGCGAAACGCCAAAACCTGTGATCTGATCGAAGAGAACAAAGCTTTGGGCATTCGCAAATATGCCAAACCGATCGGGGTCATTGCCAACGTCGTGCCCTGCACCAACCCGGAATCGACGATCTGCTGTTTGGCCTTGAGCACCTTGAAGACCCGAAATGCCCAGATCGTCTCGCCCCATCCGCGCACCCAGAAAACATCTTACGAAACGGTTCAGCACGTTCGCAAGGCACTTGAAAAAATCGGTGCCCCGGCGGACCTGGTGCAATGCATCGAGAAAACCAATCATGCCAAAACTTCCGAACTGATGGCCCATTGCGACTCTGCGGTGGCTACCGGCGGAGCGGCGCTGGTCAAGGTCGTGTATGCGGCTGGAAAGCCGGCCCAAACGGTGGGCGCCGGCAATGTAGTCTCGATGGTAGATGATACTGCCGACCTGACTGCTGCCGCTAACAAGATCAGGCTGTCAAAAGTTGCCAATAATTCTGCGTCCTGTTCTTCTGAAAATGCGGTTGCCTTGTATGAGGGCATTTTTGATAATGCCATCGAGGCATTGAAAGCAGAGGGCGGTTATATGTGCAGTACGGAAGAACGTGAGAAACT
Organism: Desulfobacterales bacterium; assembly: GCA_050124355.1. Classification (GTDB taxonomy): domain Bacteria; phylum Desulfobacterota; class Desulfobacteria; order Desulfobacterales; family JAFDCJ01; genus JAFDCJ01. Next base: position 5,807 of record JASFFJ010000467.1, read on the forward strand.
GAGACAATACATGTGGCCGGACGGCGCCCATCTGAATCGTGAAATTGTGGCCCGTCCTGTAAAATTTATCGCTGAAAATGCGGGGTTGACAGTCCCGGAGGACACCCGGTTTCTGATGGTAATGGGAGAAAAAATCGGACCGGAAGACCGTTTTTCCGGTGAAAAAATTTCGCTGGTGCTTACTGTCTGGAAATGGACCGATTTCGATGAAATGCTGGAGCGTCTGGGGAAAATCCTTCAATTTTCCGGCGAAGGTCATTCGGCCTCGATCCATACGGAAAATGATGAGCGGCGGGTTAAGCTCGCGCAGCGGATCAACGTGGGAAGGGTTGTCTGCAATATGCCCCATGCCCATGCCAACAGCGGCGGCTGGAACACCGGCTTGCCCACCACGGATACCCTCGGTTGCGGAACCTGGGCCGGCAATATCTTCAGTGGTAACATCAACTGGGAGAATTTTCTCAACTACACCCTGCTGTCCATTCCCAAGGAAGAATACATTCCCACGGTGGAGGAACTTTGCGGTGAGTATCTGAAAAAATGGGGGAGCGATTAA
>JASFFJ010000468.1:0-6348 GCA_050124355.1 Desulfobacterales bacterium
GCTTCAGAGTCAAGGCGTCAAGGGTGACGTCGTAATACGTTACTTCAAACCCTTGACAACGCAGAATCTGAAGTTCTCCGGCGTTCCCGGAGGGTAAACAAGATGGCAAAATCGTCCCCTTCCCTGAAATTCATTATCGTGTTGGGTCGCAACTAAAAGGGAAGACCAATTGAGAAATCTAAAAAATAGTACAGCAATAGATTATTGGACAAATTTTCGATCTGTTACATATTTTTTGCCATGCAGTTTATGTAACTATGGGGTTGGGGCATGTCAAAGGTAATAAAGATAGCCGGCAATCAGGTCGCCAGCGGCCAGAGGCAATCCATCAACATTCCGGTAGCGCGTCTTTACACCCACACGGAAATGACCATGCCGGTCCATGTCCTGCGGGGTAAAAAGGATGGTCCGCGCCTGTTTGTGTGCGCGGCCATACACGGTGATGAAATCGTAGGGGTTGAAATCATTCGCCGCTTATTGAAGTTGAAGATTCTGCAGCGCCTGCGAGGAACGTTGATTGCGGTACCGGTTGTCAATGTTTATGGTTTTATCAACCATACCAGATACCTGCCGGACCGTCGCGACCTGAACCGCTTTTTCCCCGGATCTCAAAAGGGCTCCCTGACCTCCCGCCTGGCAAACATTTTCATGGAAGAAATCGTCGCCAACAGCACCCATGGCATTGACCTGCACGCCGGCTCCCATCATCGTGTCAATCTGCCCCATATTCGGGCTTGTTTAGATAACCCGGAAACTGAAAAGCTAGCTTTTGCGTTCGGGGCCCCGGTGATCTTGAATGCCAATCTGCGGGACGGATCGCTACGCCAGTCCGTGGAAGAAAACGGCATCCCCATGTTGCTTTACGAAGCCGGTGAAGCGCTGCGTTTCAACGAATTTGTTGTGCGTGCCGGCGTGAAAGGCATTCTGGCCGTCATACGTTCCATCGGCATGCTGACGTCCAGAACGGTCAGAACATCTCGCATCCAACCGATGGTGGCCAGCAACACCAGCTGGGTGCGGGCGCCGGGAAGTGGAATACTGCGTACCCAAATTCCACTGGGCGGGAAAATCGCGGCCAACCAAAAAATCGGCGAGATCGCCGATCCATTCGATGAACATGAAACCGCAGTGATTTCACCGGTGGCCGGTATCGTCATCGGACGCTTAAATTTGCCGCTGGTCCACAAGGGTGATGCCCTTTTTCACGTTGCCGGTTTTGAAGACTCGGTGGCCGTCAGTGAATCCCTTGACGACTTCAAAGAAGAAATCAGTGAATCGACATCTCCAGCAACCGGTCAATAACGCTTTTATATTAAACCAGGACGCGAGAATTTTTATGAACTTATTTGATATGCTGAGATTTCGGATCCTGCCGACACTGCCGCTCAAATCTATTTGTTTAAATTGGCGGCCTTTGGTCGTATGGCTGCTGGTCTGTTTGATGGGCGGGATCCTGAGCAGTCCGGTTCTGGCGGTTACCAAAACAGTCAATCTGCCGCTTACGATTGATTATCCCCTCATGCGCTCATTAGCAATTGCGACAGCCTTTACCGATCCGGGAGAATCCGCCGTGGTGCTCGATGAGAATCAAGGGTGCCGGAAAATCATACTTTCCGCGCCCAATTATCTCGCCGAGGGGTCGCATCTTAACTTTGAGGTCAAAGCGCAAGCCCGGCTCGGCACGACCCTTGGCAATACCTGCCTCGCACCTGTTGAGTGGGAAGGTTATGTGGTATTCAAGCAACGCCCCCGGATCGAAACACAATCCTGGCAGCTGCATTTTGAAACGCTGGATTCAACACTTTATGATCGCAACCATCAACCCGCCCGAGTGGCCGGCGTCATTTGGAGTCTGCTTGATGCGCACATTCACGCGCATTTAAGTGCAATGCAAATTGATCTGGCGCCACCGGTTTCCGAGCTAAAAGCTTTTTTGAAATCACTTTTTCCATCGGAATTAAAAAACCGCGCCGAGCATATGTTAAACACCTTAAGGCTCAACCAGATCAAAGTCGAGCCCCAAGCCCTCCAAATTGAGATATCCACAAATGTCGACATGGTTGAAAGGCCCTCTCCAGATACGAAGGCTAAACCTCTATCCGGCGCTGAACTTGCCCAACTAATCGCCAACTGGGAAGCCTGGGATGCCTTTGTGGTGCACACGATAACTTCGCTGCCTCCACACCAGCTATCTGAAGCCGATCGCCAGCGTCTCCTGGATACCCTGCTGACCATCCGATATCAATTTATCAGCGCATTGACCATCGAAACCATCCAGCCGGATATGATTCGCCAACAATTCGTGGCTGCCTGGAAGAATCTAACGCCCGTTTTCCGCCATCATCTCGGCAGCCAGCCATCCGGAAATCTGATGGGTTATCTGGCCTTTTTCGCCGCTTCCGATGCCCTTGTGGCACTGGATCTTATCGGGCCCCAACTGGGTCTTGAGATCAGCCGCGAGGGACTGATCCGTCTGGCCCATCTGCTTGCCGGACAGCAACCCGTTGCCCTTGTCTATGGCACCGAGGTTGACGCTAACTTAAGGCAGATGTTAGGCCTCGACCCAGAGGTGAATCCCGACGAGCCCGTCTTTAAGGGAGAGGAATTGGAGCTTGAATCGCCGGGCGATCGGTCAGCGCTCGAATCAGAAAATCCAATGCTTGCAACCCTAAGTTCTCTGCTGACTTCTAAGGCCTGGGCTCAAAAGTCGAAGCGCTCCGACAGTCTGGCTGAAATTCGAACCTGGCTCGCATCCCGTCAGAATCGTGATACATACCTTAAACGAATTAAAAAGTTGCTGCTGAGTTCAGCAGGAAAAACCTTAGGCAAGAGGAAAACTTCCAAAGGATATGCCAAGATGTTTCCCCGAATGGTCCTGGCCACAGCCTGGCAGGAAAGCTGTATGCGGCAGTTTTTGGTAAAAAAGAAAAAAATCGTCTACCTGCGCTCGTATAACGGCAGTTCGGTTGGGGTCATGCAAATCAATGAACGCGTATGGCGGGGAATATATAACCTGCATCGGTTGCGCTGGAACATCGGCTACAATGCCAACGCGGGCTGTGAAATCCTGGATTTGTATGTCACCAAATACGTTGAAAAAAATCTCAAGAAATTGACTAGTGGCGGGCAGATTGGCGACGATACGCTCGCCCAGGTCCTTTACGCCATGTACAACGGGGGGCCGCAAGATTTTAAGAAATTTCTCAGCCGCAAAAAAACAGGTAAATATTACAAAAGCGATAAACTTTTTTTAGAAAAGTATAATTGGGTGAAAACAGGCCAATGGCAAAACATTCAAAAATGCTTCTAACTCCCTTCATAATCATTCCTTGTGGTTCAAAAAATCATCAATAATCTCGGCCATTTCCAGCGTCCTTAAATAACCGTATGATTTGTGGGGGTTTTTGATGGCCACATGCTCGTAATCATTATCTTTGATTCTGGGTTTCAGGGGAAGCGGGTAAAGATAATGGGCTCAATAAACCAATTCAAAGGCAAACTGCTGCTTCGGTTTTTTAAACCTTTCCAAGCCTTCCCGTATGGCCGCCTGCCACCACCTGCTCAGGGTTTTCGGCGGTGGTTTGTTCCCCAGTCCGTGGATTCCGATGATAATCTTGGCCATAGATATTCAACGCATGCCGGATGTCATTGGTTGGCTGTTTACATAGTGTTTGTTCGACGAAAGGGACCAGGAGCCTTCAAGCTTTTTACAAACTCAGACTTCTTAATTTATTATGAAAATATATCTTCTTTTGGACCTTATCGGAGGTTATGATACCTTCTCCGAGCATGGATTTCAGGTTTCGGGTGTCAGGAATCAGAGCAGCTCTAGCGTTTTCACACCTGACACCTGACGCCCGAAACCTTTTTGCCAAGGTCAAATTTTTCATTCTATCCAGCGACAGTTAGGTTGTCACAACCACTTTCCCAAGCTGCTTGACGACATTTGTGGTTATATTAAAAACCACGATAGGAAGAATTAGTCAAGATTCATATGTCCAAAAGCAGAATGAAATCTCTCCGCGACAAGCCGCGAAGTATCATGTTTTTAGGATTTAATTTTCTTTTGTCGCAGCAAGTTGCGGGGAATTAAACCCAGGAGAGATTAAAGTTTGTCTATAAAAATTACCTTTGAATATAGTTGACAAACGTCTTGGTGATTATTACTGATTTTCTCTGTATACAATATGGAAGATAGAGGAGGATAGTCTTTAGGAATGGCAAAAAATATTGGTTTTGTATCCACCCGGTTTGCAGGAACCGACGGGGTTACTATGGAAGCCAGCAAGTGGGCTCAGGTTTTCAAGAGCATTGGTCACAATTATTTTTGGTTTGCGGGTTTATTGGACCGCATGCCGGAACGCAGCTTTCTGGTCCCCGAAGCTTTTTTTCAGCATGAAAAAAATCTTTGGATCGACAAGCAAATTTTTGGAAAAAAACGACGCGACCCTACCGTAACGGATGCTATTTACGAATTAAAGTCTTATTTGAAAAATCAACTCAATCAATTCATTCAAACATTCAATATCGATCTATTGGTTACAGAGAACGTTCTAACCATTCCAATGCACATCCCGCTTGGTATCGCTATAACCGAGCTTATCGCCGAAACCCAGATTCCCACCATTGCCCACCATCATGATTTTTACTGGGAGCGAACTCGCTTTTCAGTCAATGCCGTCGGAGATTATTTACGCATGGCTTTTCCGCCAAACCTTCCCAACATTGAGCATGTGGTGATCAATTCAACCGCCCAGGAAGAACTGGCCCTGCGAACCGGCATCACATCCATCATTATTCCCAATGTGCTGGACTTCGAACACCCACCGGATGTCGATAAAGAGAAAACAAAAAACTTCCGGGAAACCATCGGACTGACGCCGGAGGATGTCCTTATACTGCAACCCACCCGCGTGGTTCAGCGCAAAGGTATCGAACATGCGATTGGACTGGTCGAAGAATTGGGTGACCCGCGCTACAAGCTGGTGATTTCCCACGAAGCGGGTGATGAAGGACATGAATATGCCGATTGGCTGAAGGATCACGCCAAGGATCGGGGCGTGGATCTTCGCACCTTGAACCTGAGGATTTCCGATCCCCTGAATCCGGATGTAAATCGCAAGGATTTATACACATTATGGGATATATATCCCCATTCTGATTTTATTACCTATCCAAGCCTCTACGAAGGCTTCGGCAACGCCTTTCTGGAAGCCGTTTATTTTAAAAAGCCTTTACTGATCAATCGCTACACCATTTTCGTAAGAGATATTGAACCCAAGGAATTTGATCTAATCGTCATGGACGGATTCTTGACCCACAAAACAGTGGGAAAAATCAGAGAAGTTCTTGAATCACCGCAGCGCAGGGAAAAAATGGTGACCACCAATTTTGAAATCGCCAGAAAATATTATTCCTTTGACAGGCTGCGTCGATGGCTCAACTCACTCTTGACGAACTTTTTCGGATCAGAGTTTTAGAATCAACGACCACCAACTAGTTTGTGGTTCCCAGATACGTATCTGCTTTTTGAAGGCTCATCTCCATCTCTTCAATTGTAATGATGGCGGGCTCATAATAGACCGTGTTGATCTCTTTAAAACCTCGGAAACCATTTTCAACCTTTTGAATCCCATCCAGTCCTTCCAGGGCTGCTCGACCGACATCATATCATGTTACAAAGAAAACTGCCGTGGACAGGTTATCCCGGTCGGCGTGGGCCACTCCGTAACTAGTAAATATAATCAGGCCCAGCATTGCAGAAGCTGATAGGACTGCGATGATGCGTTGCTTGAAATAAATCATGAGCTGCGATCCTTTCATTTATACAGTGTATCTATCCGAGCTAAATATTTTCCAGCTTAACACGGTTGACGTATTTGACCCAAACAGATCCATGATAGTCCTCGGCAACCACCCGCAAAGGATAGCCCTGTTTTTTGGGCAGGGCCTGTCCATTGACTCCAAATGATTCTTTGTGCTTTTGCATAGACCATGCGAACCGCCTGAAAGAAGGGACCGAGCACATTTCCCATACCGGCAAAAAATCTGAAGGTGAATTTTAGAAAGTGTCTGCGCTTTTCCATGGTTGCTTCCTTATTCCTGGTAATGATATCGCTTAATATTGCAAGCATCCGTTTTTCGTCGGTCTGCGCTCGTTGGCTATTATTATGAAAATGTATGCTGGAATCCGGCGAGACAAGTGGTACTGATATGGTTTCCAGTACGCCAATGGGAAGATACCCGTAAACCCAACCCGGACAAGCCGGAATTGAATATTGACGATTGAAGATTGAAGATTTGTTGTATCGCTTCGCTCTGTCTTTTCAATAAAAGTCGATAGCATTC
>JASFFJ010000469.1:0-6346 GCA_050124355.1 Desulfobacterales bacterium
TATAAAAATTCATCCTCATTTTGACCCCGAGAAGCATATTGAAAGATATTCCATAAAAAAATGGCCTGATGGTATTGCAATTTTCCCAGCAGGGTTATCAACCCATTATCAGGATGCACTAAGAGCACCAGTTGGTAGAGTATACTTTGGTGGAGATTATACCCACAATCCAGCATTAGATGGGGCTGCGTGGGCTGGCGTTCGCTCTGCTGAGCAACTTCTGATTGCTGCACAAGAGAAGTTTTGTTGAATACATATCGCCAACAAGTAACCTATTCAAACTTAATCAGTACTGAATGCAAGTAAATACGAAACAATCTTACTATTATTGCTTCTATGAGAGTAGCGTTTTAAATGCATCAATTAAATGCACCTGGAAATACCGCATCCGAGCTAGACTGCTTTCAGGCGGTCTCTTTTTTCGGCAATATGTCCGCCTGTCACGGATGGTCCTTGATCGACCAATCTTTCCAGTCCGTTGATGTACGCCTCAGCGACTGCTTGGTAGTTTTCCAACCCAAAAATCAGGGTGACGTTGACATTGATTCCTGAGCCAATTAATTCCGTAATGGCTGGGATTCCAGCCGGTGTCGCCGGTACTTTGATCATGACATTGGGTTTTGCCAGAGCTTCAAACAGGCGTTTGGCTTCCGCGATGGTTTGAGCGGTATCATGTGCCAAATCGGGATTTACCTCTAAGCTGACATAACCATCTCTTGCTTGGGTAGCTTCATACACTGATTTGAGCTGGTCTGCCGCCATCTTGATATCTTTATAGGCCAGTGACTCATAGATGGCATGAACGGATTGATCCTGTTGAATAAGGCGTTTAATGTCGTCGTCATAATCCGTGCTGCCGGCAATTGCTTTTTCAAATATCGCAGGGTTGGAGGTGACGCCTTTGACCCCTCTATCGATTAAAGCTTTCAGGTTTCCCGAGGTGAGAAAAGAGCGCCGGATAAAATCCAGCCAAATTGATTGTCCAAATTTGTCAAGTTCGCGTAAATCTGGCATGGTTGTGTCCTTTAAGTTTATTTTACAAATCTATATCTTGTCCATCTTGAACCCGCTTCCTTGTGATGGAAGAGACTTCTTGTCTGCCAGGCGTACAACAGGATTGCCTTAAAACCAGCATTGATAATCCCAGCATCACCGAATCTTCAACGAAGGTTTGAATCCCCAGCCGTCTTGGCCAAAAGACACCGAAACAGCCACAATTTTCAATCTCCAATCCACGCAACAGACTAATGGAAACTGATAGTAGCAGCATGACATGCACGCCAACTGCTCCCCAAGCTGCTATGGGCAGAAAAAAACCAGATAGCAGTGCGGCGCCGACTGCCAATTCGATAATCGGCAAACAGTAAGCTAAGATAACATTGCCCCAAGCGGGTAAAAGGTCATAGGCTGTCAGTACACCCAAGAAGCCTGGAATATCCAAAGCTTTGCCGGTGCCGGTGGCGACCAAAATAAGGCCAACGAACCAGCGTGGTATCTTGCTCAATAGTCCTCGTTGATTCTTATCAGTTTTCATTGCAAGAGACTCGGTTTTAACCTTTTGTTTAAATTCCGTGATTCAATGTATTGTTAATCACATCTTTACAGAGCCTTAGGTGTTGACTTTAGCGCATTGCTTTCATTTGGTTTCTAACATCAAAGATTCAAGCTCACCCATGTCGATGGTTCCGTCGTCATTTGAGTCGGCCTTTTCAAAATCTTTATGCATCGCGTTACAAAATTCGTATATCGACAGTTTGCCATCGTTGTCTTTGTCGGCATTTGCCAATTTTTGATGATCCATTTCCCGAACCGGGATCTGAACTTCATCCATGACCAAATACCCGTCTTTATCCTTATCGACGAAAAAAAAGCTTTCTGACAGATACATTTGATACTCCTCGCGATCGATGCGGTGGTCTGCATTCTTATCACAAGACTTCATAAACAAATTCATGTCTACCCTTTGGGCGGTTTGCGCATCGGTGAAGCTGGCCAAGATGAAGAGTGTGGTAAAAAGATTAATCATAAAATTCCTTTTATTCATGACATGTCTCCTGTGGTTGGGTAATCTTCAACTTAGTTATTGTACGATTTTCCAACTGCCATCAGACTGACGGCAAGCCGTGCCGAAGCCCTGATTTTCTTCACCTGCGATGGTGACGGTCTGCTGAAATTCTCTGCAATACTGGCCGCTTGCGGTCTGGTATGTGCGAGATGGCATGATCGTGCCGGAATTGCCGCTATCAGGGTTGTTCCAGGCGGTGACCGTGCCCGAGCGGGAATTTTCCAGCGAAAACTGGGCGGCTTCTCGTGCCTAACGCCGATCGGCTGCATCTAAACGATCCCCGATGGCACCTCCAATCAATCCGCCAATGAGCGTACCGGCTATAATACCTGCGGTATCACCGCCTACTGCGGCCCCTAAAAAACCGCCTGCTGCCGCACCACCCAATCCCCCAATAATGGTTTTCGAGCGATCTTTTTCCTGTGTGCTTGCGCAAGCCGTTATGAGAGTTGATAAAAAAACTATGATTGCGGAACCGATAATACCTTTAAGTTGTCTGCTATTTGATATCATTTTTTCATCCTCCTCACCGAGATAGAATCTTCAGTTACTTTCGTTATTGGATCTACAAATATAGATCAGGACGTTATGTTTACCAAAACCGTTTTTTAAAATTGCAAGTGATAGTGTATTTCAGATTTAATGATAGGTAAAAACACCTATTTTGAAAACAGATCAAATCCTCGAAATCTAAAATGATAGGTAATCTAATGGACCATTTTGTTGCAATTGTAGATTATCCACTTTCGTGTAGACTCTGTATCATCGACAAAAGAGGTGAAAGCTTACAAATTATTCATATTTATCCAATTTGAGATGATAAAACAATGAATCAGCGACCACAAGGCGGGGGTATGGGGATGGCCCCTCTAAGGGGCCGGAACCACGCTCTGCTGGTGGTCGCTGATTTGTGTAGAGAGTCGGTAAAATTTACGTAAAGATATTCAGTGTGGGGAAAAATGACATTATTGAATTTCGTTGACAGCCTTCCTACAGGATCCTCCAACGATCGGGAACCATCACATAGTCGTCGCCAAGCTATGGGAATATTTTTACACGAGTTAATATTTACTTTGAACGTTTATGCACTACTATTTGGCAAGCGTGTAGAATATCTGACTAGTGTAAGGAATTGAAGAAATTGTAGCTTAATTACGGTTTAATGGATAATAGATGTGGATAGTATGTCTTATCAACAGCAATCGTGCTCCCAAAATCGGCGCTTTGGCCAGTTTACTCCCGGCCGCCATAAACCCGAAGAGCGTAACTTTAAAATTGACCGTGAAGAAAAGGTGGTCAATTGGCATTTTGGATCAATGCCTATAACGCGGTTACGATCGATAAAGTCATCAAATGGAAGCCAAAAAAGAGTATCCGCGAAACATTTGTACCGGGAGTCTGGACGGGTACCAAATTCTTCACGTCACGGGAACACACCGTCGCAGGTCAGCGTCTGAGCCAGGATGATCAGGATAATTTTTTCTTTGAAATCGTTATATCCTGTCCTTCCTTTTGATCCTGTCTAAAAAAAATTGCTAACAAATATCTAACTTGCATTTTATCTAATCAAAATTTAATATGTGACTCCTTTACAAGTGACATCTTTTTTGCGGAAGCTTTACAGTGTCGATTGTTAATTGAAAACACGGAAAATGATGTCACCCCGCATCAATGCGTGAGAGGCAATTCAATAATTGTTTAAAGAGAAAATCAAATGCAAAACTGTTTAGAGGAACTACATCTGAGGTTTAAAGCAAAAGGATTTATGCCTGTCGAAATACAAGGTCTCACAAAGGATGTTTTAATTGTCTTAAGCAATGGCCGACATGGCACCAGGGACGCTGTCAACCGGGAGATGGAGGACCTGGGATGGGGGATAGAAATTTTAGATAAGATTACCTATAATTTAGCAAATTCGTTAAGCTTAAATAATCGGGAAAGATGTGATTAATAAAGTGTGCGGAAAGAATGAATGCTGAAAACATCATTATGGAAGCTCTAAATCAGTAATTTCACTAAAATCGCTTTCCCTTCATGCCACCTTCAAGTTGGTATTGATTCGGGGTGAAAGTACCGGTAGGCTAGCTTAGAGAACGTCGCTTGTGGAGTCTCACCCGCAGTCAGCTATTTCCAGCATCTCATCAACTCCAAAATAATAGCCATCAACATACCCCTGACCTAACCGGTTACGCCTGCAATCGTTAGAATTAGCCTTAGACAAGCATATCTGATGTTCATCCTCGGAAATAAAATTTGCACCGTAAAACTGCTGAGACAATCCGCGCTGATATCCAAGCCAATAGCTCTGATCATCGCCGGCAGACATTCTGTCCCAGGCCTTTGCCATCTCACGCTCATAGATTTGTCTGTCCATTTCCCCATCCCCTTATCAAAAAAAATGTCGTGAGGCCCGAGGCGCTCACAGAACCCCCCAGAACATTACTGCAATCCGCTTCCAACGTTGAATTGATTTTAAGGTAAATACGAAAAAAAATTTTTGTTTGTCAAGCTAAAATTTGTCTTGCTTTTTAGCCCTATGGCTTGGTCCTTTATTCCACAAGATAGAAGGGGGGGGTATGCAAAATTAAAGTGAACAGATAAAACATGTTTACTAATTAATCTCACCTTCTGACAAGTCTCTCTACCAATAAGTTTTTTGTCCGCTAAAATAATACCAGAAGGCTAGCGGATAAATGAATAGCACAATCACTTTTTAACAAAAGTCGAACAATCGACTAATAAAAATTTATTATCATAGTAATCATATCAAAACCATAATTCTCACAATATGATAGAAAAATATAACCAACTTAAAGACTTCTCATTCGTTGAGGATGAGCTTCCTATATGGCAAAAGCTTCTGATCCGCGTTATTGAACATACAACTGGCAAAAGGAAGCTCATCAAGATCTATAAAAAGATTGTTGATCAGGATAAAACAGGACTTTCTTTTTGGGACAGGGCGGTTGTTCAACTTGATTTACAAATAAAAATAAATGGGAACCCTCTTGAATCAATACCAAAATCAGGCTCGTTGCTAATCGTTGCCAATCATCCTTTCGGCCAAATCGACGGATTGGTGCTTGGATACATTTTAGAGAAAATTCGACCAGATTTTAAACTCGTGGCTTGGGATATTCTAAATGCCTCCAGTTATTTTAAAGAGGTGATCCTTCCAATAAGTTTTAGAGACGAATTCGCATCCAAAAAGAGTAATTTCCTCACTATGAAAGACTCCATACATCACTTAAAGCAAGGAAAAGCAGTAGCAATCTTTCCCGCCGGCGAGACAGCTTTAAGCAAAGGAGTCCTCGGGAAGGCACAGGAGGCGCAATGGAAGAAGTTTACTTCCAAGATAGTCAAAGCTACCGACACACCAGTTTTGCCTGTATTTTTCCATGGTCAAAACAGCCGTCTTTTTCAAATCATTGGCAATTTTAATTTAAATCTCAAGCTATCCATGTTTTTTCATGAAATATGTAATATGATCGGCAAGGAAGTCTACCTAACGATTGGAGGTATACTAAATTATGCAGATTATGGATCGGTAAAGGATGATAATGATTTAATTGATTTTCTTTATAACGAGACCTCTAAACTTTCTCTACAATCCGCATAATAAAGATTCAAAAATATGATGTATATCAATCATCTATTCAGATTATCAAATATGCTTATTCCTAAAAAGGACAACTACGTTAAATCTTCCAGCATAATATTACAAACATCTTTGTGATATCCTTCTGGTACGCATTTGGCAGCCGTAATCAGCCAGCCTTTGTTATGAGTTGATTTTTTTTCTTGGCGCATACAATCGAAGAGCTTCCTTTCGTAATTTATTGATTCTGCCCTCCACTTCGTTGTACGTCGCTTTTTCAGTCATTATAACATAACCTCATTCTGGGTGTATGCAAACGTATTGTTCGAATTTAAGTACTTTCAATCAAGGCGAGAACCTAAAAAATTTATCACTGAGTGGGTTTACAAAACCGCCGTCATCATTATTATGACCATTGAACTGCAACAACACGAAGGTTCATGTCCATTTATTCACAAACTTTCATAAAACTAAAGATATGTTTTTTAAAACGCGCAAGGTTTAATTGCGATGTAGTCGGACACCGCAAACCATCCCAGTGATGTGTTTACTATTTTCTGCCGGGTCTTGTAGGATAGGAGGTGAACACTTTCGGGATTTTGTGGTCTATCGCGGCTAATTGAGGTGGTTCTGATGCAAAAAAACAGAGTTATTCATAATGTGCGGTCGCTTAACCTCGACCA
>JASFFJ010000470.1:0-6311 GCA_050124355.1 Desulfobacterales bacterium
AAAGTTCGATGTCAGGGCGTTTCTGAAATCGCTACTGGACCTGATATGTATCTGCCTTTTACCAGAGTTTGACCTGGTTCTGTGTTAAAGAGCCGACCACAACATATTGTGGTCGGCAAGAATGCGATTTAATGATCGTTATTCAAGATTATCGTCAGGTCAATGATTTTTGCATCCAATGAAATCTCATCGGAAAAAGATTACCATAACGAATATTTATATTGCATCAGATTTTACGACGCGTCAGTAGTTCTGAAATTAATAGACCGCTTTTGCCCCCGATATTTCAACACATTCCCCTGCGATGTAGCGGGCCTTGTCGGATGCCAGAAAGGCGATGACATCCGCAATGTCCTCAGGTTCTGCAATACGGCCCAGTGGAACCGTAGCGTTCAAAGTGTCAATGGCCTTGTCCGGGTCCAGGCCGCGGATCTTAAAGCCTGTTCTGAGCATTGGCGTATTCACTTCAAACGGACAAACAGCGTTGACCCGGATAAGATCAGGGGCATAATCCCTGGCCAGGCATTTGGTAAATATCGCCAGCGCGCCTTTGCTGGTTGTGTAAGCCAGGTGATCCGGCCCCGGGTAGACACCCCACATGGATGATGTGTTGACGATAGCGCCACCACCTTGCTGTTGCATATGGGGTATCGCCGCTCGGCAAAGATAGAAAACTGCGGTCAAATTGACATCCAGGGCGGAATGCCACATTTCATCAGTGGTCTGAAGAATAGGGCCTCTGGGGATGATACCGGCGTTGTTGATCAACACGTCAATGGATCCGTATTTTTCAACGGTGTGGGCAATCAGGTTTTCACAATAACTTTTTTCGGTCAGATTTCCCGAGTAGTAATCGATGGTACGATTTTTTTGGATCAACTTTTCACAAATTTCTTTACACCCTGTTTCAGATAAATCCGAAACCATTACCCTACCGCCATCTTTAGAAAATATTTCGGCAAGTGCGCGTCCGATTCCGCCGGCACCGCCGGTGATTACAATGGATTTGTCCTTGAAGCGCATGTCAAAGCCTCCATATTTAATTTTTTTGAGATCTTTTTTGAATCAGATCGATTGCGCCAAGAAGAATACATTATTCCATTAATCCAATCGCACAACCTTGTCGTTAGACTATGGGCTCTCGAAGGGAGACTCTCGACAGGTTGTGAGCGAAGCGATCCGGTTCTTTTACAACGGTTATCATTTTTTCAGGATGCAGCAGAGGTTTTTCCTATGCTTTTAAATCGGAATTTTTAATTTGTCAAGAAAATTCAGGCTTTTAGACAACGGGTCTTCTGAAATATTTGTTGACATGAAAATTTGACTATAATATTAGAGAGCCGAGCATCCGATCACCCTGTTCTACAAGCCAGAATAAGTTGGGAGCTAAGACAATATGAAGTTAGAAGGACATCTACCAAGGTTACAAATTTTGAACAACACCGACATTCAGAAGATATACTTTGCCGCCCTGGAGGTGTTGGAACGAACCGGCGTGGCTGTAAAAAATGAGGAGGCATGCGACCTCCTCAATGAGGCGGGGGCGTTTGTGGATGGCGAAACAGCACGGATTCCCTCGTCGCTGATCGAAAAAACCGTGAATTTGGCTCCCAAGCTAATCATTCTGTATTCTCAGACCGGCGAACCGGTTATGCGTCTATGCGGCGGGAATTCCTATTTTGGTTCGGGGGAGAATACCATATTCCTGGTCGATAGTTTTTCAGGAGAACGGAGAAAATGGTTGCTGAATGATATCAATGACAGCGTCGTACTGCAGGACCAGCTTAAAAACATTGATTTTATGGCGCCCCTGGGCAATGCATCGGATTGTTCGCCTGAGTTGAGCTGTCTGTATCAATTCGAGAGCATGCTCACCTACACCAACAAACCGGTAATGTGGAGTGCCTATAACGACCAGGGGGTTCATGACATTCTTGAAATGGCAAGCGTCATCGCGCCATCTCGGGTAATGACGGAAAAGCCTTTTATGGTTCAACTGACATCTTCGATATCACCCTTGATACACTCACCTGAAGACCTGGGAAGGCTTTTGATTTGCGCCGAAAGGCGACTTCCGGTTATTTACACGCCGACCCATACCGGTGGTGCGACATCGCCGGTAACCCTGGCCGGCACCCTGGTTGTTTGTCTTGCTCAAGGGCTCAGCCTGCTGGCCATCATGCAGCTGAAAAAAGAAGGTGCTCCGGTCATTTTGCAGGGCGTGACCAAAAACATGGACATGAAGACGACCATATCTCCCTATGGATCACCTGAATTTCAGTTAACGGAGTGCGCCCTCACGGAAATATTTCACTGGCTGGGTCTGCCCACATTCGGTACTGCCGGATGCACGGATGCGAAGGTTGCCGACACTCAGGCGGCGATTGAATCCTGCTTTTCATGTTTGACCCAGGCGATGAGCGGGACCAATCTAATTCACGATGTCGGCTTTTTGGAATCCGGCCTGACCGGATCTTTCGATATGCTCGTGATGTCGGATGAATTGCTCGGAATGGTGAAAAGATTTAAAAGAGGCATAGAGGTCAACGAGGAGACCATGGCAGTTGACCTCATCGACAAGGTTGGCATCGGCGGGCATTATATTGAGGAGACACACACTCTGGACTATTTTCGTTCGGAAACCTGGCAGCCGCAGCTTTTGGATCGGTCTGTGATTGACGAATGGGTGGAACAGGGAAGCAAGGATCTGGCTGAACAGACAAAAGCAAAGATCAAAGAAATTCTGGATAAGCCTAGAGAGAAAAAACTGAGTGATGAGCAAGCCCGCGAATTGTCCGGAATCATCGAAAAGCAAAAGGGTTGACGGCTTTGCTGAATATTTAGCTCATTCTCATAGCTCGAGTTATAAATTACTATATAATTTATAAATATAGTGTAACAAAGCAGAGTTAGATAGAGTGAACGATAGACGCATCGAGAGGAGACAATTCAGATGGCCGAATTTAAAGGTATTTTCGTTGTCTGTGTAACGCCCATGACCGATGACCAGGCGTTGGATGAAAGCGCATTGCGGAAAAATATCGACTGGTACATCAAAGAGGGTGTCGACGGTATTTGCTGCTGCGGCAGCACTGGCGAGGTTGTCAGTTTAACCCCTGAGGAAAGACATCGGATTGTTGAAGTCGTGGTCGATCAGACCAATGGCAGGGTGCCGGTTCTTGCCGGAACCGCTCATGAAACCACCAGGGAGACCATCGAGTACACGCTTCAGGCGAAAGATGCGGGTGCGGACGGCGCTTTGATCATCACCCCTTACTATTGCAAACCCGATGAGAACGAAGTGTATGCCCACCTCAAAGCTGTAACCGATACCGTGGATCTACCAATCATGTTATACAACAACCCGTTTACTACCGGTGTCGACTTGCCGGCTGCGTTGATTGCGCGGGTCGGTGAATTGAAAAATGTCCAATATGTCAAGGAGTCATCCGGTGACATACGCCGGATCAGGGAAATACAGCGGCTGAGTAAGAACAAGATGCAGGTGTTCTGCGGTTCTGAAGACCTGGCGCTGGAGTCGTTTGTTTTCGGCGCTGTGGGCTGGATTTGCGTTATTGCAAACATTACACCAAAATGGGCGCGGCAACTGTACCACCTGGTTGGGGAGAATAAACTCGATCAGGCCAAGGACATTTTCAACAAGATGCTGCCCATGCTCACCTTCCTGGAAGAATCCGGCAAATACGTGCAGGTTATCAAGGCCGCGATGAACAAAATAGGTGTTTGTTCAGCCGGCCCGAGCCGTTTGCCCAGACTGCCGCTGACAGATGAAGAGGATCAAACCCTGGACGGAATCCTGAAGGAAATGGGTTTGGTTGGCTGACGAAAAAGCATTCCTCTCGTATCAAGACTGGAGACTATAGAATTGGCGAAAACGGCAGATGTAGTGGTCATCGGTGGAGGGGTTGTTGGATCAGCCATTGCCTACTTCCTCGCCCGCGAAAAATTAAAAGTCACTCTCATTGAGAAAGGATGCGTTGCCGGCGGGACATCCAGTAAATGTGACGGCAATGTCGCTGTCTATGATGCGCTTCCAGGATATGGCTGCCAAATGAACAAGATGAGTCAGGATATGTTTCCGGCGATGGCAGAGGAACTGGAGGATGACATCGAATGGACCCGCAAGGGCAGTGTCGTTCTCATAGAAAATGAAGCCGAGTTGGCAATTGCCCAAGCGCATTGCCGCGAAATGGTGGCGTATGGAATGCCGTTCAGGATAATGGACCGTAAAGAAGTCCATGAAGACGAACCTAACTTGGCGGGTGACATCGTTGGCGGCATTGAAGTCGCCTGCGACGGCTCTCTTAATCCGATGGCGTTGTGCAATGGGCTCATCAACGGTGCCCGGAAGTTTGGTGCGACGGTTTTAAACTCCACAGCGGTTACCGGAATCTCCCTTGGTGCAAATGGCAACGTTGAAAAAATATTGACCCATAAAGATGCTATTGCGACGGAAAACGTCGTCAACGCCGCCGGGGTGCGGTCGCCCGAAATCGGTGAGATGGTGGGTATGGAAATTCCGGTAAAACCCAGGCAGGGGCAGCTTATCGTGGGGGAACGGTCACTTCCGGTGGCCAAAAGAAAAATATCCGAGTTCGGCTATATCATGGCCAAATTCGAAACGCTTGATTATCAAAGAAATGTCACGCCTGAAATGGAAAAATACGGGGTGGCGCTTGTGTTTGAACCGACGGCTGCACTGAATTTTCTGATTGGCAGCAGTCGCCAATTTGTGGGAATGGATACAGCATGCGATCCAGCGGTGTTGAGAGGGATGGCTCAAAGAGCCATACGCTTTTTCCCGGTGTTAAAAGATATCAAGATCATACGAACCTACGCAGGATTGAGGCCCTATACGCCAGATCATATGCCAATCATTTCAGACACCCGGATACCAGGCTTTTACATTGCCACCGGTCACGAAGGAAACGGAATCGGCCTGTCGTTGATTACCGGGCAGTTGATAAGGCAGATGATTTGCCAATCAGAGCCGGACATTTCCCTGGAACCCTTGCGGTTCGATCGATTTAATCAGGACAAACAATGAGAGCGGAAACAACTATGGAGATTATGTTTGAGTTCGATGGCCGGCCCGTTAAAGCTCTAGAAGGACAAACCATCGGTGAGGCCTTGTTAGCCAACGGTATTGCAACTGTCAGAAAGACGAGAAAAGGTGAAGATAGGGGTGTCTACTGTGCCATGGGGGTGTGCTATGAATGTAGAGCGATCGTCAACGGCACGCCGAACACCCGCACCTGCATGACGCCTGTAACTCAGGGGTGTCAGGTCAAGACCCAAGAGGATGCCAGGATCGAGGTTAATGATGAGCAGCGTTGATGTCATCGTCGTCGGGGGCGGGCCGGCCGGAATATCGGCAGCAACGGAGGCGGCCAAGAATAAGCTCTCCGTTGTGCTGATAGATGAAAATACGAGTCTAGGCGGAAAGGTATTCAGGCCTGAAGAAGCCGGAGTGGAAAGCGATCATGCAGATCCATTAGCGGCAAGGTTGAGGAAACGCCTTTTTCAGTCTTTTGAAAGTGTCGCGGATGAAATCAGCGTATGCCTTGGATCGGAGGTCTGGAATATCGAAGACAGTAAAACGGTCCATGTTTATTCTGATCGCGATCGAGAGACATCGCAAAAAGTATTTCAAGGCCAAAGGCTGATCATTGCGGCGGGTGCCATAGAAAGAGCGGTGCCGTTTGAGGGCTGGACCATGCCGGGGATATTCACCGTGGGGGGGCTGAATGCGCTGGTAAAAAAGAAGGTTGTTCCCGGCAACCGGATTCTGATTGCAGGCAGTGGGCCATTGCCACTGGTGCTTATCAATAATCTCCTTCAGGCCAAGGTAAAAATCGTTGGAATTGTCGTGCCGACGTCTATTAAAACAATCATCCAAAATATGATTCCGATCCTCTCCTGCGCCGGCCGGCACCGGATCAAGCAAGGGGTTGAGGCCATTTGGCGTATCAGGAAAAACCAGATCCCGGTTTTTAACGCCCACGTCATCAAGAAGGTGAGCGGCCGGCATAATGATTTCAAGGCAACGCTCGTTCAAATCGATCCTGACTGGAAGCCGAAGGGCGGGACTGAGAAACAAGTATCAGCTGATGCAATTGCGGTCGGATATGGGCTGGTGCCGTCTGTTGAGCTGACCCAACTTGCCGGCTGCGAACATCGCTATGATGAAACACTGGGCTACTTTAGGGCCATTCGCAACAATCGCATGGAAACAATGGTTTCCGGGATTTTTGTAGCCGGTGACGGTTCTCAGGTAAGGGGGTATGAGG
>JASFFJ010000471.1:0-6309 GCA_050124355.1 Desulfobacterales bacterium
GATTTAAGTCCTAAAATCAAAATACTCCGCGGCTTGCCGCGGAGAGATTTCATAGTTTAAGAAAATAAATAGAAGGGGTATATGCAGTCAATGCGGGGGCAGTCTGGAGGCGGCACCCGGAATCGAACCAGGGGATAAAGGATTTGCAATCCTCTGCCTTACCACTTGGCTATGCCGCCATATTTAGTGGATCAGCGATGACCAGCGGGGCGAGGTCCCTTCCCCTTCGAAAGGCCCTCAATATATCCCCGACTCTACTGATTTTTGATGCACCACCTTAACACAAAAGAAAAAATAGATAAATGAAAAGTTGTAGGTTGATAAAAATCAGCGCATGATTATTATCTCAGTATGTTTATACTGCATGGTCGAATGAGTTGAAAATTAATCACCATTGAGCAAAGGAGGTATTTAAGATGGCACTAATCAAAGAAGACTTTCAAAAAGAAACCTTAGAGGCTTGGCGAATTTACACAGACGCTCTGGAAAAATCGCTAAACAAGTTGGAACAGGATATTAACGAAGCGTCAGAAATGTCTGACACATGCACAGGGGAATGGTGCGCTGCCACCGAGCATGTGATTGACGAGCTGGGAAACGCGCTATTTTCTATCAGCGAACCAAGATGGTCCGATGAAAGGGATTCAAAAAAAATAAAAGCTCTCAAGCGAAGACTGCATGTTCTCTACAGCAAATATAAAGGCGTTTCCGATTCTAGATAAACATTCGAAAGAGGGGTAATGATGGATGATAAAAACATATTTATCGTGGGAGGAAGTTCGGGGATCGGGTTGGAGCTGGTAAAAGTTCTCAGTGAAAACCGTCCCGAAATTTATGTGGGATCAAGAACCGCTGACGCATTGACCGAAATCCCAGGTGTTCATCATATCCCAATGGATGTGACAGCCGAAACGCTTGACCTGGCAAAGCTGCCCAACACGTTACAAGGTCTCGTATATTGCCCCGGCACGATTGTCCTTAAACCATTTCAGCGCCTTACCATCGATGATTTTAAAAATGATTTTAACATTAATTTGTTGGGAGCGGTCAAAGTAATCCAGGGCTGTATAAAGCTGTTAAAAAAATCTCCTTCAGGTGGCTCGATTGTACTATTCAGCACGGTGGCAGTAAATACCGGCATGCCCTTTCACGCGTCAGTTGGCAGCGCCAAAGCAGCCGTCGAAGGTCTGACCCGCTCGCTGGCTGCCGAATTCGCTCCAAGGATTCGGGTGAACGCCGTCGCGCCCTCACTTACCGATACTCCCCTGGCTCAGAATCTCTTATCCAGTGAGGAAAAACGGAAGGCATCGGCGAGTCGGCATCCACTGAAAAGAATCGGGTCACCACAGGAAATTGCGCGTTCGGCCGCCTATTTGCTCTCGGACGCCAGTGCTTGGATGAGCGGTCAGATTCTGTCCATTGACGGGGGCATG
Source organism: Desulfobacterales bacterium (assembly GCA_050124355.1). Taxonomy (GTDB): domain Bacteria; phylum Desulfobacterota; class Desulfobacteria; order Desulfobacterales; family JAFDCJ01; genus JAFDCJ01. The sequence goes on from JASFFJ010000471.1 coordinate 1,434, forward strand.
AGCTCCATAAGAACCTTTGCGTAATCTAAGTCATAGTCGCCAATTGTCTGTAACTTTTAGCGCTAAATTGTCTCTATATTAATGAAAATGCTGTGATTTTCATTTTCTCCTCCATGTGGTGGTTCAGATTTTGCTGAGTTTCTGTCTCCTTTCCTCAGCTGGAAATTGGTCACTGAACCACCACAAAACTTTGTTACCCATCTAAAACTCTTTTGAACAGATCTCATACCCAATCGCAAGGCAATACTAGTTACCCTTAAGATCTCGCTCATCATTGGTGCATCCTTAAAAAAAATAAATTCTTGATCATGGTGTCGTATGCAGCCAGGCAATGTGCCCATCCGGGCGTATGAGAACTGAAAAATATGGCGGCAAAAAAACGGGTCTGTCCTGATGGAATGAAAAATGCGTCTTACTTTTCAATTCGGATAGCTGCTTTATTTCTGCGATGATGATGGGTTGAAATTCACTATTTTGGGTCACATCATATACTTCCGGTGCCCGATCCGTTTTCCCGGCGATCAGCATGACGTAACAGGGAATATCGTCTTTGCCCATCATCAACAATGGTAAATCAAGCACTGAAAGTTTATGACCATCTCTGTCTACCAGCCAAAAGTGGGGGATCCGTCCACCGAGTTTGAACGCAGGTTCAAACGTGAAGGGGTCAAATTGATCGGCAGCGGAATTATTCCGTCCGGCCAGCCAACCTTGTTTGTATGCGAATCCCAAATCCTGACCGGGAAACAACAGCTGCAGGGTTTTTAGTTTGGCATTTTTAAAAATTTTTCGTAACGCTTGGCGTCGGTGCCGGCCGATAAAATGATTACCTTTCAGCCAGTTGATTTGATTTAGGCCCAACCGCATCGCTGTATCAAAGCAGATCTGTTTTAGGGCGTGCGGCGCCGGAATACGGTCAAGCCAGCGACACAACAAATTTGCAGACTTCCAATTCAAACCGATTGCCCTGGGAATCAGCAGCGTTTTCTCAAAATTTTGAACACTTATGGTTGCGTTCAGCCGGGCAACGGGCCGTCGCTCGTCTTCATAGGAAACCAGCAAAGGCTCCGTGAACTCAAAAGAATCGAGATTTTCAGAACCCAGCGCCCTAACAAGTTTCCAGATCAAATTGTGTGCATCCTGAATGCCGGTGTTCATCCCAAAGCCACCGGCGGGGGGAAATTGATGGGCAGCGTCTCCAATCAGAAAGCAATGTCCCCAACGGGATCGAAACCGGGAGGCCTCCCATACCCCCATGCGCCATGTCCGAATGCTCTTGATATTTATGTTGATCGGCCTGCCAGCGAGCGCACGGAGCAATGCAATACAGCGATGGTCGTCGAAGTCTTGCGCTCGCTGATGGGGCGGGAAAAAGGGTATTTGGGCGACGAATTCACCGCGCTTAAAGGCGTGGGCCACTAAAACGGCAATGCCAGCGCTGGCGTAAACAAAATACAGCATCGCCGGTATACGCGAATGGAGCCATTCCGCCAGCTCGGAACTGTAAAAATGAACATTGATAAGATGTTGCAAGGAACCGATTTCACTGGTGAGCTCGATGCCGAGCTGTTTACGCATGGAACTGTGAGCCCCGTCGGCCCCCACCAGGAATTGGGTTTGAAGCCATTGACGCCGACCTGTTTGACCGTCAGTGAGGGTGACCGTTACATGGTGTCGATTTTCCCGGACATCGGCATGCCAGCCCTCCACCAAACGGCAAAATTTACTTGCCACAACCTCGCGGCGCAGCAGTTGCACAAAATCGTGCTGAGGGAAATGCGCTTCTTGGGTCGGGCTGTGTTTTTCAAGCGGCACATCGGCAAAATGGTCGACCACACCAAGCAAAGCGTCTGCTGATTCCGGATTGATCTGACGAAGATCAGGCAGGTCTAAGAGACCGGTGCAGTATACAAATCGGCGCCATTCATCCAATGGTGCGCATTGATCTCGAATTACCTGATCGAGGCCATTCAATTCTCGCAGGATTTCCATGGATCGGCAATTTATAAAGTGCGCCTGGGGGTGAGTGTCAGGTTCGGCCAGCTGTTCAACGAGCAGGTGCGGCACATGATAGTTGCTTAGCAATAGAGAGGCAACCAGACCTACCGGTCCGGCTCCGACAACGACAATCTTGTTAGATTCGGGAAGTTTCAACCTTGCTGGGTTATGGTATGTAGCGGTCATTGGGTCGTTGCTCCTATTTATAGTAACATTAAGCTTTATTTTACCATTTTCATCCCTATGTTTATGACTTAACCGTATTGCTGAAAATAAAAGTGTCCAGTCTGATCGGAAAAAAAACTTTTCGGGCTCGGTTCCGAAATCGGCCGCTGTTGGGTTTCGCATTTGGCAATCATACCGGTAACATGTAGGTTGGATTGAGTGCAACGAAATCCAACAAAGCATGGCGTAGGCTCAACCCAACCTACGAAATGTAAAGGGACACAGGATAGAACCAACTCCTACTTTTTGAAATGAAGTTTCATATAAGCACCGCCGCTGGCCAAAAAAACGGCCAGTTTGATCAAAGAAAAGAAACTAATGAACATCGAATAATGTAATCTGTCTGTTTAATTATGAATGAGCGAAGTGAGTCCATTCTTTGAAATTCGAAATTTGAAATTAGTTATTCGATACTTGTCCGCATGGAGGATTCTGCAGTTCGCTGCTTAATCTAAGTCATTGCCGTTATTCATGCCTTTGTGCCTTGGTGGCAATGCTGATAAATTAAAAGTGGTTTCTTATGAGGTAATAGAAAATGGGCAACGCTTCAGTTCAACCGATCGATGTCAACAGCCTTCCGCAACACTTGTTGGAGCGGGTGCGCGTAATAAAAGATGCTCCCCTGAGGACCTCCGGCGGTTTTGTGCTTTACTGGATGCATCACGCGGTTCGTAGCCACGAAAATCCGGCCTTCGATACAGCACTTTTCATCGGTGCGCAATTAGAATTGCCAGTGCTGGTATATCAAGGCCTGAGCGGCCGGCATCCGTTTAACTCAGACCGACACCATACCTTCATTATGGAAGGTGCCCGGGAGGTGCAGCAGCAGCTGCAAGATCGTGGCATTCGCCATGCCTTTTACCTCGGACGCCGGCCGAGCAAACCCTCTCCATTGCCATCGTTGGCCCGGCGTGCAACGCTGGTCATCACCGAGGATTTTCCGGCACCGCCTTTTCCGCAGTGGACCCGTCAGTTGGCCCAGCAGGTTGATTCAGCGGTGTGGGCCGTTGACTGCACCTGCATCATACCGATGCGCCTGATCCCGCGGGGCGTCGATCGTGCTTATGTCTTCCGAAACCACACCCAAAATGAATATGAACGACGCTTAGAGCAAGACTGGAATGAGGTGGCGTACAGCGGCCAAACTTTTGATGGAGATTACGGTTTTGATGCAATTGATCTTGCAGATGCAGACATCGCCGAATTATGCGCACAGTGTGAAATCGACCATACTATTGCCCCGGTGGCGCATACGCCCGGCGGATCCACCGCCGGCTATGAGCGCTGGGAAAAATTTAAACGTCATGGTCTCAAAAGCTACAACCGCTTGCGCAATGATGCCGCTATCGTATTTCCAAAAGGCGTTAGCCGTATTTCGGCCTATTTGCATCACGGTCACGTGTCACCGTTTCGCCTTGCCCGAGAGGCTGCCCGGGATGGATCGGCCGGGGCGCTAAAATTCTTGGACGAAATGCTTATCTGGCGAGAACTGGCCCATCATTTTTGTTTTCATCGAATGGATTTGGCCTCTTTGGATGCAGTTCCACCGTGGGCCCGCCGGACCTTGATGGATCATCGAGACGATCCCCGAGAAGCGGTATATTCCTGGGAAAGATTGTATCGGGGCCAAACCGGGGATGCCCTGTGGGACGCCGCCCAGAAATCGTTGTTGATCCACGGCGAATTGCACAACAATGTGCGCATGACCTGGGGCAAGGCACTGTTAAACTGGGCCCGGCAGCCTCAGGATGCCCTGGATCTGATGATCGACCTGAATCACCGTTTTGCCCTGGATGGCAATGATCCCAATTCCTATGGCGGATTGCTGTGGTGCCTGGGTCTGTTTGATCGGCCGTTTAAACCGGAGCGGCCAGTAATCGGCACCGTCCGTCCGCGATCGACGAAAGATCATGCCAAACGTCTGAATATGGCTGCCTATACCACCAAGGTCAAAGGACCGGTTGCCGGTGAACCGCTTAGCGTAGCGGTAATCGGTGGTGGCTTGTCCGGTCTTTTCGCAGCCAGAACCATCAAAGATTACGGCCATCACGTGAAGGTATTTGAAAAAACAGACCGTCCCGGGGGCCGTATTGCAACCCAGACCGATGGCGTGCATTTCTTCGACACCGGCGCCCAGTATTTCACGGTACGCGACCCTCGTCTGAAACGATACGTTCAATCCTGGCAAATGGACGGCATCGTTCAACCCTGGAAAGGGAAGGTGCAGGTGATCAAAAAAGGCCGACTGTCGGATGAAAAGCAGGTGACCGAGCGCTGGGTCGGCGTTCCAACCATGGAGGCGCTTGCCGCACATCTGGCTGCCGCGGTTGAGATCGAGTTGAACGTCACTGTCGAATCTGTGACAAAGCATAATGGTCAATGGAAGCTGATTGACTTGCACAATCGGGTTTATGAACCCTACGATGTTGTCATCGTTGCAGTGCCACCACCCCGGGCAACCGGTTTATTAAGATCGAGTCCAGCATTGCGCAGACAGGTCGCCGAGGTTAAGATGCAGCCATGTCTTGCCGTCATGGCGGCATTTGAAAAACCGCTGGATTTATCATTTGACGCTGCCTTCATTCATCAATCATCGGTCAGGTGGGCTGCCAGAAACAACAGCAAACCCCGGCGCCCTGCACCTGAATGCTGG
>JASFFJ010000472.1:0-6259 GCA_050124355.1 Desulfobacterales bacterium
TTTCACCCGAGGGATGTTTGAGTTTGATCTGAACGGGTGTATCTTCCCCACGAACCTGGGCGGTGATTGAAAAAGCTGGCTTGTCGGTGCGGTCCATGGCCCCCGACCAGATCGATCTTATGGCGCCCTCGCTGCCGGAGATTTCAACAACCTGATGGTGTTCGAAAGCGGAAAGCGTTTGAGATACGACGCCATAAGCACCAGCTGGAAATTCAAAGACAGCCGTGAAATCCTGCGAAAGATTTTTTTCGCCGGGGTTTGTAAAGGCCGTCACTGCCGTCGGCGCACCGGAATTTTCGAAGTACCACAGCATAAGATCGATGAAGTGTATCGGTTCTTCAAGTACCCACGAACCAACTTCTTGCGGGCGGTAGCGCCAGCCCTCGGCCCCGGTCCGATAGGGGAAGCGGAAGAGATTGAGAAGGATGTATCTGGGGCTTCCGATGTCGCCGCGATCGATGGCGTTTTTCAGCCAGGACCACTGTTCGGCGCAGCGAAGTTCATGGATCAAGGAGACGCTTTTGTCGCTTTTCTGAGCGGCTTCGACAAGCCTGTCGGCGGCTGCGACGTCGGGTGCCATCGGCTTTTCCAGAAGAACATGTTTTTTGGCTTCAAGGGCCGCGACTGCGAAGGGGACGTGCAGGTGATTGGGGACCACAATATCGACAGCATCGATGTCGGTTCTTGCCAGAATATCGAGATGATCTGTCGTAACCTGGCATTTGGGATGATCTTTTAGGGCTTGCCGGGCCGAGTCCTGAGACTTGCAAGCGATGGTAACGAGTTCATGATTGGCCAGGGATTGGATCGACGTTGCATGGATGCTACCCCATGCACCATAGCCTATTAAACCGACTTTCATAGATACCTCCCAGGTCTGTTTGTAGCTCTATCCAAATGCAGAGTCTCCCTATTTTGCTTGCTGAATTCCTAAAATTGATATACTTAAACCGCAAACTGAATGCAAGTTTATTTAATCGAGGTGTATCCATGATACAGCGTATCGGCGCACAGACCATTGTGTGGGGAGAGGACATTCGTGATCGCATGGATGCCATTTTGACTTTTCTGGCTGCAAGTGGATTCCAGGGGGTTGAAACCGGAATCCGACATTTTTACCTTGACCGCTATCAAACATATCGGGAGATTTACCAAAAGACCGGCCTTATTTTATTGGGCATTCACAGCGGTGGGAAGTTCTGGGATCCCGACCAGGCCGGCGACGAGATGAAAAAAATCGAAGATACCGTATCTTTTGCATCCCGGGTCGGATCGAAATACCTGCTGGTATCCGGAAATCCCAACGAAACGGTTGCATCGATGCAAGCCGCCGCGGCAACTTACAATGAGCTCGGGCAACGCTGCCTGGATGCCGGCATAGGATTTGCGTATCACAACCATAATTGGGAGCTTGTCAGCCAGGGCGCCATCCTGAATGTTCTCATGAACGAAACATCAGTCGAGCTGGTCTCATTGGTCCTGGACACGGCTTGGGCCTATATCGCCGAGATGAGCGTGGAAACGCTGATGCGTCGCTATGGGGACCGGATTGCCTATCTTCACATCAAGGACGTCAGGCATAAAAAATTTTGTGAATTGGGGACCGGCGAGATCGATCATGACACTACCATTTCACTGGCCCGGTCATACGGAATAGAGTGGTTGGTGGTCGAACAGGATTATACGTCCTTGACGGCGGAAGAGAGCATGAAGGCCAATATGCGCTACCTCAGATCGAAAGGCATTGGGGAGGGAAAATGAGCAAGCCCATCAAAACCATTGTCTGCGGCGCGGGCGACATGGCCCGCAAACATATCGAAGCCTACCGGAAACTGGACAATGTTGAGATAGCCGCTGTCGCCAGCCGAAGTATCCCGCGGGCAGCCACACTTTCCGCGGCCTATGACATTCCGCGCTACTATGACGACATCGATGAGGCCTTTGAGCGGGAACAGGCTGATATTGTATCCGTGTGTGTACCGACCGCACATCATCCGGTCATCGCCGCTCAGGCAATGGCAAACGGCCTGCATGTGGTTACCGAAAAGCCCATCGCCCTGACGGTGACGGCAGCGCAAGAAATGATCGCTGCGGCTGAAAAATATCACCGCAAGCTTACGGTGGTCTTCAATCGTCGATTCAACACGGTTTGGCAAGAGCTGACCCAACGACTTTCATCGATCGGAACTCCTTTAGTGTATAACACCCAGGAAATTCGCTCCATTCGTCCCAAGCCGGCGATGCACTCCCAGTCGGTAAACGGCGGTCCTGTCGTCGATTGCTGCGTGCATGATTTCGATATGCTGTTGCATCTTTTCGGAAAGGCGCGATCGGTTTTTGCCTCGGGCACCGTGTTTGGAAAAAACAAGGATTTCCCGACGGTCATCAGGGATTTTGCCATTGATACCGCCCATATCGATGTTGAATTCGAAAACGGCTACCGGGCCTATTTGTTATACGCCTGGGGGTTTCCTCCAGGCCAGTCGTATTGGCAGTATCGTGAGTTCATGGGACCCAACGGTATCATTCGGCTGATGGGTGAGTTCGGGCAGGAAGTTCATTGCTACCGCAGTGACGGAATACGGGAAATCGTGCATGATCTCAAGGAGAACGGGCATGAGACCATTATTCGAAAGTTCGTTGAATCGGTGGCGCTCAACTCAGAGGTGCCGGTACCGCCGCAAGAAGCCATCGAGGCTCTGAAAATTTCGCTGGCCGCCTTGAAATCGATCGACAGCGGAAAAAAGGAGACCGTATGAAGGGTTGATCTGCCAGGTTCACTTTAATATTTTTCTCTGTACTTTGTGGTGAAATATTACGTTACCATAATTGTAAATATGTGCACTAAGGTGGAGATTCCGTATTGCTAAACGAAACGGTAAACCAAAAAATAGCCGCATTCGCCGGCGCACTGATCGACCCGCACCAGGCCCGCACGATCGTTGAACCCTACGCCGATGAGCCCGGTTTCTGGTTTGGTGGCGGAAATATGATCGCGACTGATGATGGCAGCCTCTATGTTGCCGGGCGCTACCGCAACAGCGGCGATGCCAGAACCGGTGTCGGCAAAGGCACCCGCGGTCTCGAGTTGGCAATTTTTCGCTCCCTGGACGGTGGCCGTTCATTTGAGAAAATAATATCTTTCAGCAAAAACGATCTGAACACGGACGGCAAGCAGGTTATTTCCATTGAGGGCGTTGCCCTGCAAGTCCTCGATGGATCGGTTGAATTGTTCGTCTCGAGCGAAAAGTCCGGTATTGATTATCCTGCAGGGCTTGAAGAACTCAAGAAACCCGGCACCGGGGTATGGACGATCGATCGAATCGAGGCCGCCACGGTCGAAGGCCTCCAACATGCCCCGGTGGAACCCCTGATTGCTTCCGTCCATCCTGAATTTTTGCATCTCAAAGATCCCGTGGTTCACACTGCCGGCAACGGCGATACGGTGTTGTTTTTCTGCAGCCATCCCTTTAGCTGGACCTCATCCAATTCAGCCTATTGCATTCGACCGTCCGGCAAATGGGAATTCGATGACCCGGTCTTCGACTTTTTTCCACGCGGGTACACCTGGGATGTTGCGGTATCACGGATAACCGATGTTTTATCTATTCCCGGAGAGATTTTTGAGCGGCCGGAAGCTATTCAGATGGTGTTTTACGATGGTGCCGAATGTATTCGTCCACATGATGAGAATTCCCAGGCAGTCAGCCGGCCGCGCGGCTATTCCTGTGAAGAAATCGCAGGTTTGGCGGTGTTCGTCAACGATCGAATTGATGACATCTGTCGGATCAGCAACATCAGCCCCCTGTTTATCTCACCTTGGGGGACGGGCTGCAGTCGTTATATCCATACCTGCTCCCTGCCGGAAAGGGTGATCGCAACATGGCAGCAGTCCCAGACAACCGGTGCCCAACCGCTTGTCATGCATTCTTTGTCCTGGGATGAGATTCGGTCGATTGTAAAAAAGGCGTAGTTTGGGGCTGCCCCGATGGACGTCACGGAAATTGTTGCCATAGCGCTGACGCTGGGCGCCGGAAGCCTGCTGCAAAGCGCTGTGGGATTCGGCTTCGGGCTTTTCGTGGTACCGCTGCTGCTCTTAATCACCGATCTGGCAATATACAATACCATCGGCCTCATGGCAGCCGCTGGTTTAACCCAATCGGTGGTCTCTGTCATTCATTTGAGACGTCATATCGATTGGAAAGCGCTCCTGCCGCTGATGGTCATTGGACTTATCGGTCTGCAACTGGGGGTGTGGCTTCAGCACGCTTTAGCAGATCTGGAAAAGACCAGCGTTCGCCAGATTGTGGGCGGCATACAATTGGCCACGCTGTTGGCGTTTTTGCTGTTGAAAGTTGAGCCGCAGGATCGAGTTCATGTTCTTTGGGGGATTGCAGCCTTGCTTTTAGGCGGTGTGATCGCCGGATGTGCGGGCATGGGAGGACCCTTTATCGTACTGTGGGTTGCCGCCCACCGGTGGTCCAACTTCAAAATGCGGGCTAGCATCCTGGTTTTGATCGCGTCCATGATTCCCTTTCAAATCGGATTCCTGACCTGGCAATTCGGTACCCAGGTGTTGCAGTTTACCCTGATCGGGTTCCTCTATCTTCCGTTGGTGCTGGCCGGAACAGCTGTTGGTTTGTGGATCGGCAGCCGGATCCCAACCAAACTGCTTAGGCAGCTAATGATCGGGATTCTCTTTCTGGTAGCGACAATATCCATTTTGTGGCCATGGATAAGTTTCGCAAGATCGTCTTATTTAATTCATCGTTGAAAACCTGATCCTTGGGGCCAGTCGAAGATCCCGTCTCCGGAATCCAGTAATTTCGATGGGTTCTGGATACCGGATCCGTCATCCCGGACTTGATCCGGGACCGGCATGACGATTCGAGCACTTTATACGAGACCATCAATACTCCATTACTCTCTCCGATCCGTAGGCTCCACGAGCCGGAGGCCAATACTCCATAAATATGTTGAGCAAAGCAGCATCATGGAAAGCCTTCTTCCGGGGGGTAAACCAATGCCAGGTCCTTATGGCGCAGCAGATCTCGAATCGGGCGAAAACCCAAAGATTGTATATTCTGGGTCGCGATAAATTCTTTGAAATTCGCATCTCGAAACAACCGATACTCTTCGGTGCGAAAATGGGCGCGTTGCGGAATGATGGCCTCAATATCTCCACTGGTATTGGGGTGGACGGCTACCAACGTCAAACCGACTGGTAGGCCGGCAATGAGTTCGCGATAGGCCCGGTTGCTCTCCTGTGGGGCAACACCCGGGGTCATACGAAAATGATCCACCAATGGCCAGCCCTCTGCATCCAACCTCGCCAAGCCTTCGCTTACCCCATTTAACGAAATATTGTCGAATTCCAACACGGATGTGTACTCGTTCAGGTGTTTCGGCAGCAGCACGGGAAGTTTGTATTCATGTCCCAGCCGGATATAGATATCGATCAATTGTGGTAAGAGGGCAACCCCCATGTGGCTGTCCAAATGGGTGATATCGATGCCGGCAGCGAGGGTACGCTCAATCTGAGCCCGCATTTCGATTTCGGCTGCTTCGGGAACCACATGGGCGGCCAACATGGGCAATCGGTGCCAAAAGTAGCCGTCGGCATCGATGAGACCGGAGTTGCGGCGGGTAGTAGAAATGGGCGCCCAGCGGTAGTTTTGCCATTCACTGGTCAACGTCAAATGAACACCAATGTCGAGCTCTGGGATGGCAGCCGCCATTGCAACCACCTCGGTAAACCAGGGACAGGGCACCATTACGGAACCACAGGTAATCATGTCGTCCTTTGACAGCTCCTCGAATGCCAGATTGGCACCATGGCACATGCCAACGTCATCGGCATGGAAAATTGCAGCCCGCTGGTCGGGCTCAAAACCGAGTCGCTTCAGCAGGCTGTGCGAGTATGGGTGATTTATCTCAGGCATGACGTTTTAACTTGCTAAATTGGGATTAAACAAAGGTCATCAAAAATAATTTCAGAACGATTCTGTCAGATTGAGTACTGCTGACGAGGCCACTTTCAAATTCTGTCAAATCAAATATCACGACACGTAAGGAGTTCTGAAATTATAGTTCCTCTTTTTTATAACTGCGGCCCGGTTTGCTGCGAAAGCGTGCCACTGTCTCCCGTCGGGCTGCCTGCATGCGGACGGGTGGCAGCCCCGCCAGAATCAAAGCAAGATCATCGATCGCCATGTCGCCGATGCGAAAAAAGGAATCCCGCAAGCCACCGGTTCGATGG
>JASFFJ010000473.1:0-6258 GCA_050124355.1 Desulfobacterales bacterium
CCTTCGTTTTATCAGCTGAGCGGAGATTCGAATATTGCCCTTGAAGCGTCGAAGGTTTCCATTAAGTAGGTAGTCGATGCCAAGCTCACCGGCCACGGATAACAGCTCGTAAAAATAGTCTCCAATTTTCTGTGTGGTGTAAGATGAGATGATATGCAGGTTGGCAAAATGGGATAGGTCGGTTGTCAGGTCCTCATATTGTTCTAAAAGCTTGTCGGACCAAATTAACTTATTGAAAATCATAGATATTGGTGCAAATAATGGGGTTGTTTGGGGTCTTAGAAACAACTTTTTGGTAACAAAAAGCTGGCTTTAAGGTCTATTTAATGTTTAACTTTTTCCACGTATAGACAATTCCGTATTATGCAAAAGCTATTACTTTTATATCATCCGCCATTTGCATGGTCTGCCAAAGGCCATATTGTGTCTGACCGATACGGCCCAATTGTCCTTATACCCAAAAAACGGTCCTTTTATTTGCGATGAGTTAGAAAAATTCCGATACGTTTAACCAAAGCGCTCGATCCTCAACGCGTCAATATCCATATCCGGTGTTTGATGGGATGCAAGCTGGGCGACGATCTTGCCGGTTATGGGCGCCAGCGAAATGCCCTTCATGCCGTGGCCGGTTGAAATGATGAGGTTGTCATAATGCCGGGGTCTACCAATATAGGGCAGCCCATCGGGCGAACAGGGCCGCAACCCGCGCCATATTTCAATTAGCTCAAGGGTATCCATATCAAAATCCGGAAAGTATGCGGATAGGGCCTTGAGAATCGCATGCAACCGTCGTTTGTTAATCGAAATGTCAAACCCTGACAGCTCAAGAGTGCCCGCAACACGCAGCCAATCGGACGTGGGGGTCAATACAATTTTCGCCTCGGCCATGACTAATGGTATGGAAGGCATCCCGAGAGGCCTTTTATAGGTAACGCTGTAACCTTTTGCAGGCGCCATCAATACTTTGATCTGCAGCTCGCGAGCCATCTCCGAAGACCAGGAACCAGCGGCCAGAACGACTTCTTCAACGGATATATCACCTCGCGTCGTCTGAACCGTTGTCACCTTTCGAGCTGAGGTCTCAAATCCGAGAACCTCGGTAGACGTTAGCAAATGAACCCCTTTGCTTTCAATATGCCTGGCTAGTTGACGAACGAATTGGTCGGGAACAAGATGGGCATCGCCGGGAAAAAAAATGCCGCCCACGGCGGTGGTTCGCATGCCCTGGGTGTATTTTATAAATTCGTCATTTTCCAATGTTTTGTGCTCAACACCGTATTCCTGCAGGCGTTGTGCGTCTTCAACGCCTTTCGCAAAGCCTCTATCGGTGTTAAAAAATTCTAAAAGACCGTTTTTCTCAAAACCGAAATTAAGTTCTTCAAGTGCAGCCAGATCGTCAAACAAATCCAGACCGGCTGAAAGGAGGCCACTTAAAACAGGCAGCCCTTTACGCACGTTATTCTCGTTACAGGCACCGCGAAACTTCCACAACCATGAGATAAATTCAATGTTGAGGCGGGGTTTAATGTAAAAGGGACTTTCCGGGTTAAGCATCCATTTGAGACCCTGGGAAATCACCCCCGGCGCCGCCAGGGGCATGCTGTAACTGGGGACGACCAGGCCCGCATTGCCATAAGAGCTGCCCGAACAAATCTGGTCTTTTTCAACCACGGTGACATTTTTGCCCAGCGCATGGAGATAGTATGCACAACAAATGCCGATGGCACCGCCGCCGATGACCAGTGCTTCTGTTTCATGATACATGGATGTGCCTATACTCTATTTACTGATGAAATGATGAAAAAGGGGATGGCTTTTCCGCCACCCCCTTTTCTCTGCTTAACAGAGGTGATAAAAGCGCTCTGAAACGTCTAAATATAAATTTTCTTCCGGAAAATTTATTCCCAACGCCACTCCTGGATATTCCATGTAATATCAGTAACATAAGGATTTATTTTATAGCCTTTGAGCGCTGAGTTTTTGCCGTACATAAACATGTAGGCAAAAATTGGCGCAAAGGGGACGTCTTCGTGTAATATATCCTGGATTTGTTGATAAACCGCTTTACGCTTTTCCATGTCGGATATGAGGACACCTTCTTCCAACAGTTTGTCGAGTTCAGGGTTTTCATACTGGACGTAATTGGAACCGGTGCCGTACTTGGCCGGGATCTGTTTGGAATGGCAGCGGGCGGCATAGTCGGGATCCATCCCCACGGTCGGTTCCCAGCCGACCATTAATGTGTCGAACTGGCTTTGGGTGGTGTATTCCCCCCAGACCACCGAAGCGGGCATATTCTTGATTTCCATGGCCACGCCGATCTCCTTCCAATTAGCCTGGATCATGGCCTGGGCCTGTTCCCGGGCCTTGGAACCGGCGGTGGTGGACATGGTGAATGCGAGCTTGACACCATTTTTTTCCCGAATCCCGTCCGCCCCTTTCTTCCAACCGGCGTCATCGAGCATGGCCGCCGCTTTCTCCAGGTTGTAGCCGGGATCCTTGAGGTTTTGGTTGTAGGCCCAGTGGTTGGGGTGCAGGTAGGACAGGGTCCGGGGTGGCAGGCCATAGTAAATGTCCTTGATCCATTTCTCTTTATCGACGGCATAGTAGAGGGCCTGGCGGACCACTTTTTCCTGGAACTGGGGTTTGCCGCAGTTGAAATAGATGAACTCCACCCAGGGTGCCGGCGTCTCGAGAGCATCCTTGCCGGGCAGTTTACGGGCCTCCTCAAACCTTACCGGTGGAACCCCGTGGAGTCCGAACACATCGATTTCGCCGGTTTTAAACTGGGTATAGGCAACGGTTTGATCGGGAACGAACTTGTGGATCACGGTTTCGATGGCGGGAGCACCGCGATGGTATTCCATATTGCGCTTGTATACCATGTGGCTGCCGGCCACCCGTTTTACGAGTTTGTAAGGTCCGGTGCCGACCGGTTGGGTGTTAAACGCCGCCGTATTGATGTCGGCCTCCTTGGACAGGATATGCGCCGGAACGATGTGCATTTTCTGCCAGGCCCAGGCAAACGGCACGAACGGTTTGGATAAATGGATCTCGACATTGTGGTCGTCGATAATTTTAAATTCTGAGATCAAGTCAAATCCCGAGCGGGAGCGAATCGCCAGCTTGGGATTGATGATGGTCTGATAGGTGAATTCGACATCTTTGGCCGTAAACGGCGTGCCGTCATGCCACTTGATGCCCTTTTTGAGCTCGATCTTCCATACGTTGCCGTCCTGGGAGATCCCGCCGTTTTCCAGGGTTGGAACTTTAACGGCCAGATTGGGTACGAATTCTCCTTTCTCGTTGATATCCCAGAGTGCGTCGAACATGCAGGCCTCGGGGACTTCTTCGGTGCCTGAATTAACATACAGCAAGGGGTTAAAATTGACCGGCTCCTGGGTCATGCCGATAATAACGCTATTTTTGGCCGCCCAGACCGGCTGATCGGTAAAAACAAAACTACCACCGACAAATACCGATAGGATAACGGCTGTCAGTAAACACTTTGTCCAACGCTTGCCCCCAAAAGTAAATTTTTTGTCATGATTCATAATGATGTTTCCTCCTTTTCCAAATAAATGGTCAATTTTCCCCAAACGTTGCAAATGGTTTTTGCGACATTGGGAGTTGCCGACGGGCGATCTCGCCCGCTCGGTTAGCCAGTTGTCATTCTCAGCCGCGGGTCCAAGGCATCCCTAAGACCGTCGCCTAGAAAATTGAAACTCATTACCGTCAGTGTAATCATTACCCCCGGTAATATCGCCAGCCAGGGCGCCAAATCAAAATACGCCTGGGCGTCGGTCAGCATGTTGCCCCAGCTGGCAAGCGGCGGTTGAATGCCGTATCCCAAAAAACTGATGTACGATTCCATCAGCACCGCGTTGGCAACGTTGAGGGTGGCGGATACCAAAACCGGCGCCATGGCATTGGGCAACAACTCCCGAAACATGATCCGGGAACCCGAGGCGCCCAAGGCATAGCTGGCCTGCACAAAGTCCTGTTCCTTGATGTACTGAATCTGTGCCCGGATAATCCGGGCGACCTCCATCCAGGAGGTGAAACCGATGATCAGAGCGATGGAGAGGACCGTGGGCGTAATGAATGCCGCCAGAACCAGGAGCAGGAAAACCTGGGGAAAGCAGAGCATCGTGTCGGTAAAGCGCATCAATATATTGTCAACCCTGCCGCCGTAATAGCCGGACAATAGACCGATGATCATACCGGTGACGATGGTGGCAAACATGGCGGCAACCCCCACGATAAGGCTGATGCGACCGCCGTAAATAAGGCGGGTAAGGGTGCCGCGTCCCATCTCATCGGTACCGAGAAGGTAGTTGGAATCGGTAAAGGGCGCGATAAAACGCCGCTGGGTGTCCAGATCCAGGGGATCGTGTGGTGAAATAAGGGCGGCAAATATAGTGGATAGAAATAAAACCAGGATGACACCTCCGCCGGCCACCGCCAATCGGTGATGCAGGAATCGGCGCCAGATCCGGTGTGTTTGGCTTTCGTAAAACTCGCCCGCTGTTTCGCGCGCGATTAAGCCGCCCTTTATTTCATCAACTGCCATTTTAATCCTTAAGTTTCTACTACAATCAGACTGGCCGTTTTTTTGGCCAGAGGCGCCGCTTATATGTATTACGAAGTGTATGTCCTCTGTCAGTCAACACGGATCCGGGGATCTAACAAGGCATTGATGGTGTCTGCCAGAAGATTGCCAAGGATGACCGCGATGGCGGTCACCATCACCATTCCCATCAATACCGGATATTCCTTCATCGTCAAAGCGTCCACAAAAAGCCGCCCCATCCCGGGCCAGCCGAAGATGGTTTCGGTCACCAGCGCCCCGCTGAACAGCCAGGGCAACTGAATCCCCGCCAGGGCAATCAGCGGCGCCAAAGCATTGGGGTAAGCGTGCCGAAAGAGGATTCTGCTTCCGGACAATCCTTTGGATCTGGCGGTCCGGATGTAATCCTGATGAATGACTTCTAAAAAACTCGACCGCGTGTATCGACTCCATTGGGCCACCAATACCAGCGCCAGGACCATGGTCGGTAATATCATGTGGCGCAGCAAGTCCAGAATGTCCTCTTCGCCGCCCAGGGTATACATACCGCCGGAAGGCAGCCAGCCGAGTTTCAGGCTGAAAATGAAAATGGCCATCAATCCGAACCAGAACGTCGGAAAGGAAAGGGCGACCATGGCACCGGTGGTGGCCAAATAGTCAAATATCGAGTAGCGTTTGAATGCCCCCAGAATGCCGATGAACATGCCGAACAGGACGGCGACGGCCATGCCCGACCCCATCAACAGGAATGTGGCGGGGATCCTTTCCATAATGACACTAAAAACCGGTCGGCCGCCGAAAAAAGTGTTTCCCCAGTCTCCTGTAAACATACCCCAGGCCCACTTGGCATACTGGATGTAGATGGGTTGGTCAAGGCCGAAGACGATCTTGATGCGCTCGATGTCCTGGGCCGTGATGGTGGGGTTAAGTGTATATACCGCCAGGGGACCGCCCGGTGCCAGATGCATCATGGCAAAGGCCAGAATCGACACACCGACGAGCAGGGGAACGGCTTGAAGCAATCTGCGGCCAATGTATTTAAACAAGGTATTACCCTCCTAATCCAGACGAGCGTGAAACAAAAATGAAAAAATAATTAAAATTAAATGTTGTGCCATAGGCGGCAAGATACTGGATACTTGATACTCGATGCTGGATAGAACAAGGATAGTATTCTTTCTAAATTCAGTATCGAGAAACCAGCATCCAACATCATTCCAACAAAGTGATGACACGGTACTATAAAAAACGTTTGCCACAAAATGCACAAATATAGTCACTAAGCAACTATCTCAAATGACAGGCGACAATATGGTCTTCACCCACCTGAATTAAATCGGGCTCCACCTTATCACAAGGATCAAACCGGTGAGGACAGCGCGGGTGGAACCGGCACCCGGCAGGCGGATCGATGGGCGATGGAACGTCCCCTTTCAGTGTGATGCGCTTTTTTTTGATGGCGGGGTCGGGGATGGGCACCGCCGAGAGAAGCGCCTCGCTATAGGGGTGAAGCGGGTTCCTGTAAAGTTCTGCGCTGGGCGCCAATTCCACGATCTTGCCAAGGTACATGACGGCTATTTGATTTGAAATATGTCGAATCACGCTCAGATCGTGGGCAATGATGATATAGGCCAGGCCGAGATCCTCCTGGAGGTCCTGCAACAAATTTAGAATCTGGGCCTGAATCG
>JASFFJ010000474.1:0-6245 GCA_050124355.1 Desulfobacterales bacterium
ATGACCCCTTGCGGTTCCCTGGGGATGATTCAATCCTGCAACGGGGTCAAGAAACTGACCGGTGGTATCGACCACCAGCCTGGCATCATAATCTCCCCAACCAATTTCGGCCGGATCCCGGTGATGTCTTAAAAATACTACTTTGACGCCGTCAATCATCATCGAACCATTGCCTTCATCCAAATCCCCGATAACCGGCTGTCCCATATCACCGTAAAGATAACCATGGAGCCACCCGTAGGTCGAATCCCTTTCGACATAGTGCGCGATATCCGCGAGCGAAGTCCCGGCCTGTCGACCGATATTGACAACGATTTCATCGAAGTATTTACGCGCCACGTGGTGCCAGACTGTCAGTTTGCCGATTCTGCCGAATCCGTTTACGCCGAGTTTCAATCCTGAGTTGCCGGCATTTGACATATCTCTTATCCTCCATCCCTTTACACTGCTGCATGTGTGTGTAGGTTCAAAGGTTCAGGGTTCACCGTTCTGGGTTATTTTATGGAAAGTACACAGGATTCGCTTTTTCAAAGTTTCTTTCCCGATCAAACTGGCCGCTTCGGCGGCCAGTGGCGGGGTTGAAGCCAAAACGCTGAACCTCTGAACCCAGAACCCCGAACCTATTAAGTTTCATTAACCTTAATCAATCCGCGAAACACAGAACCTTCCTGGCCGTCAATACTGATATGGTCGCCGGATTTTACGAGAGCCCGGTTGAACGTACATTCTTTGCCTGATTCATCACAGGCCAGGTCCGCACAGCCCACCACACAGGTCTTGCCGAGCCGATGTGCCACCACGGCAGCGTGGGATGTTAACCCGCCGCGGGCCGTCAGCAAACCATCGGCGGCATGAATTTCCCGAATGTCGTCCGGTACGGTATCCCCCCGGGCAAGGATCAAATGGGTACCGGGTTCCAACTGTCGCCAATCGTCAATCTCTTCAAGACTGAAAACCAGCCGCCCACTCATGGCACCGCCACTTACCCCAATTCCATGGCCCAGATAAGCGGCTTGACTCTGATGATCTATGTCAAAAGTCAACACTTTTTTTCTTTCCCGGATGGTCATGTTGCGGGTTTGCAGCAAATATAATTTTTCAATACGGTCGTCTTCAAATGTAAATTCTATTTCCTGGGGGCTCCAGTTTCTATTGTCGATCAGATCATGGGCCCAATCCATTAACGCCTGATAGATTATTGGAAAATGGGTTTCCAGGGTAATGTCGGTCTCCCGCATTTCGATTTCCTGCTGAAAAATCGAAATGGGATTCGTATTGACCAATCCGGCAACAACATCCTCGCCTTGATTGCCAATGGTAAAGTCCCCCCACAGTTTTAAGGTATCCCCCGACCATCTAGGGTTGTGGGTAAAAATGACGCCGGTACCGGACTGGCGGGAAATATTGCCGTATACCATTGCCTGAACGGTAACGGCCGTTCCCCAGTCGTCGGAAATTCCCATTATTTTGCGGTAGGTCTTGGCTTTGGGTGATTCCCAGGAATCAAGAACTGTTTTTATCGCCAGATATAGCTGTTCATAAGGTGTCTCCAGAATGTCAATCTTCGCGTCCCTGATGAGCTCACGGTACGCCAAAGCGACACCTTTCATCTGTTTGCCGCTAAAACTTCTTTTATATGAAATCCCCAGCTTATTCTTCCAGTCACTAATAATGGCATCGAAATCATCGCGCTGCAGACCGAAAGCCATTCCATAACATTGCAAAAATCTGCGATAATTGTCCCAGGCAAACCAGGCGTTGCCGGTTTTTGAAGCAATACCCTCGGTGATTTCCTCGTTGTTGCCGACATTCAACAGTGTATCCATCATCCCGGGTTGGGAAATCGCCGAGCCGCTCCGCACAGACAAAAGCAGGGGATTTCGGGGGTCGCCAAAGTTTTTACCGGTTGCTTTTTCCACCGCGATGATATTCTGTGCGACCTGATCTCTGAAATTTTTCGTGGCCGGTGGATAGCTGTCAATAATCTCCCGACAACGAAAGACCTCGGTGGTAATGATGAAACCGGGTGGTACGAGGTACCCGAAGTTTTTCAATTGAACCAGATTGACGCCCTTGTTACCCAGTTGGATAATGCCGCTGACACGGTTGCGAGCGGAATCGATCGAAGTCATCGCATTTTTGGGGTCATAGAGCAGCAATTTTTCCAATTTGTGCGCCGGCAACCTGTAAGATTGCTGGAACAACGTGGTTAGAATTCTGCTTAAAAATAAATCCAGTTGCTGTAGGCCCAAAGATAGCGCGATCTGCTCGCGGAAAAATATTTCAGACACCCGATGCTGCAATTTTTCACGATCCTCCAAATCTTTATCGGGAAGAAATTTTGGCAGAATCCGGTCAAAAGAAATTTGAGACAGGATCCGATTCAAATTCTGACCATGAACATTATGGAAATGGTCATGGATGATGTTCTTGACCGCCTGGGCAAAGCCTTTAAAAATATCCAAATACTGGGTTTGAGTGAATCCTTTGACTTCTAAAGAATGCGCCAAAAATTCCAGCTGACGTTCAAATTCAACCGATGCGATTCCATCCAGCTTCAAGGCTTTGTCAAGCAGCCTTAGCAGGCTGTATATTTGGTAAAAGGTGGCTTTGGTGATCAAATTAAGATCGATATCACGGATGAGCTCCTCGAACAGCACATTGACCAGGGTCTCGATCCGAAACATTAGCCCCATGCAATCGAATTTCATTTCATGGTAGCTTCCATACATGGAGGGGATATCAATCGTAATATGCCTTTTTTTATAGATATTTTCTTTGATTTCAAACGACTGATCGGACAAAATGACTTTTTTCAACTTCTCCATGTAATCCAGCAGCATGAACAGCTTTTTGGTTAAATCGGGCTCCTCCAAAGCCTGTTCCGCACGGCTGAAGTCCGGCAGCGCCTCGGGCCTTAGCTGGGCGATATACCCGCCAATCTCGATGTAATCAAAACTGTATTTTTGATAGAGCAACTTATAGAGAGCAATGACCAGCTGAACTCGCTGCCGATCAACATCGGTTATATTCGGAACCTCTTCAACCAGTCTTTTTATTTCTTCTTTAGAGAGGTTCAGCAAATCATTCGGGATCTTGGTAGCCTGAGCCGCCAGATGAGAGAGCGCCTTGTTGACACCGTCAATGAATTGTCCCCGGGTATCAATTTCATCGTAAATCGATGACGGGATATACGGCTCCAGACAGGCTTTGTCCCGGGTCGCCCAGAAGTTCAGAGTGGCCTCTATAAACGGAACGATGCGATTGCTGCTTTCAACGTGACTTTGTTTCCGCAAAAAATGTATGAGTTTATCCCGACGTTGGGTGCTTTCATCAAGATTGGTGGATATTTCTCTTAATTTTCCCTCAGCGCCGATATCATTAAAAAAGGCTGGAAATAGCCTGGTGAGCTGTTTGGCAAGATTATAAACCGGGCTGATATGGCTATTTAAAAACCGGGTGATGTCACGGGGGAAAATATCGATGTCTTTGATGAAAACACCGCAAAGAGACAGGTGAATGATCAAACCCGAGAGAAGCCGGGTCGACCACTTGGGGTTTACCTCAATCAGCTCAAGCCAGGTTCTAATGTTCAGGATATGCGCACTATTGACTTTGGTTTTCCTGTCATCGTCCACCCCTTGTGGCATTGGCGCCTGGAATCCCAAATCAATAACAGAATCGATAAAAAAATTAACAAGATCGATTTCGTCGGTGTTATAGACACCTTTTCCCATATTCAGGACGCTATTCAATGCCGTGTTTTGGTACATTCGGGATTGCTCTTTTAAAATGGTAAAGGTCTTGCTGATCAGTGACTGGATATTGTGGTATTTTTCATTCTCGATAATCCAGGTAAGGGTCTGGTTAATGTCCCGCAAGGTCCCCTCATGGATAAGAGATAAACCGTTGAGAGCCATAATACGGAAAAGAAAAATTAATTTAAAATGGTGGCCCAGATCTTTTTTATCTTTTATTTGAAGTAGCTGACGGGGGATCCGTCGGTAGGCTTCCACAATCTGTCCGAAGCCGGGGAGTTCGAGCAGACGGGTCAAGAGCGCTTCAGACTCAATGTGTTTATCCCGGATGCTTGAATTCAGCTGGCGCTGCCAGTCTTTCAGTTGGCGATGGGAAATGGATTTAAAGAATTCATCGAAGCGGTAATTTTGTCCGATTCCAAGGGTTTCTTTTTCAAACCATGTCTGAGGATCGGCCTTATTGAGCCAATATCCGTAAGTATGGTGGTAATATTTGATCAGCAAGCGATTTAGGGCTTTAAACCTAGTGCAGGACTCCGGGGAATTCTTCAAATAAATCTTCGCCAGTCGATTGATTGGATAAAAGCTCTTGATAAAAAGTAAAAATAGATCTTCCGGGAAGCTGCGGATACGATCAAAGGTTTCATCGATAACCGACTTAAAATCTTTGAAATACGAATCTGATTCTTTTACGGTTTTCTGAAGGAACAGCAATATGTTGTCAACGGAATCCCCTTTTACCTCCGCCTCTTTGCAGGATTCAGCGGCATTGATAAAAATCTCTATCAGCAGCTCTGCCGCTTCCGGTCCCCTGGGATGGCTTTTGAGAAGATGAAAGTATTCTAGTGAATACTTTCGTGCTTCTGCGACAATGAACCGCCAGTTTTTATAGGGATGGGATAGTTCCCTCAAGAAAGTATTCAATCCCTCCATCAAACCATAATATTTAGACATTACTTCCTGGAGGACGGAATATTTTTCATCTACGTCGACATCAACGTGGTAATCGGCCAAATTGACTTCGAGGGCCTCAGATTTTACTGTCAAAGCTGACATCTCCTAAAATGCTACGGAAACTTAGTGCTTCGATGCGCAATTACAGCGGCATATAAAAATTTTTCAATACGATATAATTGCTCACTCAGCACTAAGTCCTGAGTGAGTAAATACGTCATCGTATTTACGAATCGATGGACTTAGTTTGCTCCGCTAGACGATCATACCATGCGAACTGACATGAAAATGGTTGATCAAATGAAGTGATTTAAATAAACTATAAAAGATTTGGTAAATTAATTTAATCTCTCCTGGGTTAAATTCGCGACAGCTTGCTGCGATAAATGTGAGTTAACTCCTAAAAGAATGATACTCCGCGGCTTGCTGCGGAGAGATTTCATTTCGCTGCTACATAGCACCACACCGCTATATAACCAGACTATCAAAGCTGATGTCAGTTTTCAAGGCAGATATTAGGGGAGGGGGCACATCATTTAAATTGAAAATTGCTTGGAATAAATAAATTTACACGTTTATGAAAATCATGAAAATTCCAAGCATCAAATATTGACAGTCCCGTAAAAAGTCTATCTGCCGTCATGCCGGACTTGATCCGGTATCCAGAACCCCTTGAATTTACTGGATTCCGGCTTTCGCCAGAATGACGCTAAGTCGGAAGAATTGACTTTTTACGAGTTTATCAAATATTTGTTATTTGTGTATTGTGATTTGTGATTTTAGTGCGGTATTCGGGAAGGTAATTCGCTTCAATCCGACTCAGTTAAAGTTGACATTGACGTTTCTCTGTTGGATATTCTAGCGCGCCAGCGCCATCAGCCGATACACCACCATGCCAGCAAGCCAGGCGACATCTTCCGGCGAAAGGATTTGACCAATGGTGCTATCAAATAGAATGTTGGCTTCCGCCGGGAACTCATCGTCAGCTTTCCATAGTATCAACTGCAGCGGTACTGCCGGCAGGACCTTGAATTCAAAGGCCGCATCGCCGTTTTCAATTGCTGTTGCATGAAGTTTTACAGCGGCATCACAGAAAGCGGATAAATTATGGCCGAATACTTTTTTCAAAGGGTCAACGGCCCGTTTTACAAAAGCGCCAAAGTAAAATGCGGCTCCTGGAATTTCACGATAAGATATCCAGTGTCCGGATGTCTGCGGTATTTCAGCGGCGGACATGTAATGTAAGACCAAGACCTGTTCCTGAAGCGGTGCTTCCTTTCTTGCCTTGGTCATATCCTCAAACTCAAACAGCGGGTAACCGACCCGATAAATTCGGTCGAGAAAAGGGATGCGAAAGGTATCTGGATCCGGCGACTGGAAGCCGGAGCGCTTTAAAATAACCTCGAAAGGCTCTCGGGACAGTTTTTCGACGGCCAAATTTCTGGCATTGATGTAGTCGTCTATGCGGGGCATGATGTTTTCCGTTATGCGGGTTACTGGTTAGGGGTTACGGGTTGCGGGCAAAAAGGGCAT
>JASFFJ010000475.1:0-6240 GCA_050124355.1 Desulfobacterales bacterium
TAACCACCTTCATACATTTTTTTGCAAACTTTGTCCCGAAAAAAATGAATTCTACCCCAAAAAACTTTTATTGGTGTCTATAGCTCGATACAAGCGGTGGATCAGGCCATAGCTCAGGGACGGGGAAATTGGAATACTTTAATGATGCAAGGCTGGGACAATAGGAACGATATCTATTTTTTGCCCATTATTCCATAATTCCAACATTCCACCATTCCATGTTGGCGGCATAAAACCAGTGTCGATCGTAGCTTCATGATTTCAATATATTATAAAAATTCTAAGACGTTCAACTAAGGTTCCGGTTTTGCGATGGCTCCGGTCGGACACACCTGCCGGCAGATATCACACCCGATGCACAATACCGGATCAATGCCGGCTTTTTTCATTTTGTTCTTCGGGTTAATTTCATCAATTTTGATGGTAGCCGGGCAGCCGGCCCTTGCACAGGTCCCGCAGGCGATGCACATATCTGCATCGACGCTATATGCCGGCTGGGGATTTCTGGAAACAAAAATGCAGGGGCCTTTGGCGATCAGGACGGCAGTACCGTCATAGGTGGTGCATTCTTTAAGGGCTTTGCCCATTGCTTTTACGTCAAAGGCATCCACAGTGATCACTTTTTCCACACCCAGCGAACGGACGATGTTTTCAATATCCACCCGCTGGGTGGCCTGTCCCATCAGGGTGTAGTCATTGCCCGGATGGTCCTGATGCCCCGTCATGGCCGTGGTGTGGTTATCCATGATGATGACCGTGCCCCGGCCGTGGTTGTGCACCATGTTTAATAGCGGTGGTATGCCGGCATGGAAAAACGTGCCGTCGCCAATGGTACATACGGCCGGCTCCGGCAAATTGGATTTGCCCATACCATGCAAAACACCGATGCTGGCCCCCATAGAGCCCATGGTGTGCTGGGCATTAAATGGCGGCAGGGTACCGAGGTTGTAGCAACCGATATCGCCGGCCACCGGCAACTTCATTTTATTTAACAGAAAAAAAGTGCTGCGGTGGGGGCAGCCGGCACAAAGCACCGGGCTGCGGCCGGGTAGATCAGACAAACTCGACTGGAAAGGCGCTGCTTTTGTGTGTGCCGGCAGCAGATTATGTTTTTCAGCCAGACTTTGAATGGTCTGGGGCAGCAGTTCATCGCAGGAAGGAAAAATCTCCTTGCCAATGGTGTCGATCCCCATGGCACGCACCTGCTCCTCGATAAACGGATCCAGTTCTTCAATAACGATCAATTTTTTTACGCCATCGGCAAACTCCTGGATCAGCTTTTTGGGCAAGGGAAAGGTCATGCCGAGTTTTAAAATAGATGCGTCCGGAAATACCTGTCGGGCATATTCATAGACCACACCGCTGGCAATAATGCCCATCTCTCGATCACCCCATTCGATGCGGTTCCACGGAAATGTATCCGAAAAAATGGCGAGATCCAAAAGCCGCTGTTCCAGCACGGGGTGCCGCTGTTTGGACCACAGGCACATGCAATTGTATTTTTGCATATCACGGGTAAAGGGGCCGACATCCCCAAACGGCGCCGGATCGGCACCCAATTTCACCACCGACTTGGAGTGGGAAGTTCGCATGGTGGTGCGCACCACCACCGGGGTATCGAATGATTCACTGATTTCAACGGCCTTGACCACGAAATCCTTGCACTCCTGACTGTCGGCCGGCTCCAGTAAGGGAAACTTACCCAGTTTGGCATAATGCCGGTTGTCCTGCTCATTTTGAGAGCTGAACATTCCGGGATCATCGGCAGTGACCACGACCAACCCGGCTTCCAGGCCGGTGTAGGCAGTGTAAAAAAGTGAATCGGAAAGGACATTCATGCCCACCTGCTTGGTGGTGACCAGCGAACGGCGACCGGAGTAAGCGGCCCCGGCGGCAGCATCCATCGCCACTTTCTCATTGACGGACCACTCCGAGTAAATCTGTTTATATTTGGCGACATTTTCGAGAATTTCAGAACTGGGGGTTCCGGGATAACCGGCAGCCAATTCAATGCCGGCTTCGTAAGCACCCCTGGCAATCGCCTCATTGCCGGAAAGCAATGTCTTCATTTTGTTCTCCTTTCTCTTATGAAACTACACTTTATATTTCGTAGGTTGGGTTGAGCTTACCCCCAACTTTGTTGGGTTTCGTTGCACTCTACCCAACCTACATCTTGCCGGCGATATTGCGAAATGCGAAACCCAACAAAGGCCGATTTCGGAACCGAACCACAAAGTTTCTTTTTTGATCAGACTGGCCGTTTTTTTTAGGGGGCCAGCGGCGGCACTTATGTGAAACTACGCTAAAATAGCACAGTCTCATGGTGATTAGACTTACCGCTTTTCAGGCTAGCGGCAGGGTTAAACAGCGAACTGCAGAGGCAATCGAATGACGAACGACGATTGACGATAGACGAAGGGTGGTTTCGCTTCGCTCTGCGATATTAAAAGAAAAAAATTGATAGATTACATTATTCGAAGTTGGATGTTCAATGTTCGATGTTGGACGTTAGTTTTTTTTAGTACACTCTTTATCTGAAAACACAAAATCATATCGCAACCTTCTGATCAACGACATTGGTACAGTCCATCAACACATCCGCAGCCACAACCCCCTGCCCCTCCGGCAAGACCATCAGCGGATTCAGGTCCAAGGAAGTCAGTACGCCGTTGAGATCAAATGCCATCTGGGCGACTTGAACCACGGTGTTGGCCAGGGCGTCTATATCCGCACGGGGTTTTCCCCGGTAGCCGGCCAGAATACGGTAGCCTTTTAGCGATTGGATCACCTCCAAGGCTTCAGACCGACTCAGCGGTGGCAGTCGAAGTTGGGAATCTTGCAACAGTTCAACCAGAACCCCCCCCAAACCCAGTACAACCACCGGCCCGAATACCGGGTCATGATCGATGCCGAGGATCGTCTCCACGGCATCCGGGGAAATCATCTGCTGAACCAGCACGCCTTCAAATGGCCTCCCAGGAGCCCGGGATTGCAAATTTGTCTTGAGTGCCTCAAACCCGTTTTGCAATTGGGTGTCGCTTTCAATGTTGAGTTGAACCAATCCGGCCTCGGTTTTATGGGGGATTGCCTGGGATTGTCCTTTGATTGCCAGCGGATATCCGATTTTACGAGCTGCTGCCAGGGCCTCATCGACCGTATAAACCAAAGCGTCACGGGGAACCTTTATGCCGTATTCCTGAAGAATGGTTTTACTTTCCTGGTAGCAAAGAAGGCCTGTCCGCTGTTCCAATTGCGAAACAACATCTTTTAGATGGGAGGGCCGTTCGCCCATCGTCGTTTGATCAACAACGCCTTTTTCCTTAAACCCGGCATACGTTGCCAGATGGTTCATCGCGCAAAGGCTTTCACGGGTGCCTTGTAAAAACGGCACACCGCCACCATCTAAAATCGATTTCAGGGTCGGATCGAGTCCCCCGGATACGTGACTGAAAACCACCACCGGTTTCTGGCCGGCGGCACATTCAACCGCGGCTTTGGCCACGGTAGTGTATTGCTGTACCTGATTGTCAGACATCCCCGGTGGCGAATCCTGGGAAACAGCGATGATATCGACGGTCTTTTCTTGAGCCAGTATGTCCAAACAAGCCGGGTAAACATTTTCCAAGTCACCGCTGCCCCAGGCGTCCAGCGGGTTTGAAATCGTTGTATAGGGAGGCAGCTCTTGTTTCAAGGCAGCGACCGCCTGGGGGGAAAGCGACGGAAAGGATAATGAGAGCCGGCGTGATAGATCGCCAATCAATCCGATCTCACCGCCGGATACCGTCACCATGCCCACCCGGTTGCCACGCGGCAGCCGATTTGCCAAACATGAAAATATTGCGGCTGTTTCCAAGAGCTGATCCAAATCATCCACCCGAATCACCCCGTATTTATCGAAAAATGCATCATGGACGGCATCGGAACCAGCCAGCGCGCCGGTGTGGGTAACTACCGTTTTGCGCGCCATTTCACTGCGACCGACCTTAACGGCAATGATGGGTTTATTGGCGTTGGCAGCCTGAATGCAAACCTTTCGGAACGCTTCGGGACGACGAATCCCTTCCAGAAAAGCGATGATCACACGGGTATGGTCGTCCTGTAGAAAATACTCGATATAATCCACGGCATCCAAAACCGCCTCGTTTCCACTGGAAACCAGGGTGGAAAATCCGATCCCCCGATTACTGTTGGCCAGGGCAAGGGCCACAGAGCCACTTTGGACCACGGCAGCGATATTTCCTTTTTTTATCGTTGGTGATACCGGTGCGCTGAGGGTCCCGACGTTATGATGTAAATTTAAATAGCCCACACAATTGGGCCCGCAAAAAGCGATACCGTTAGCATCGCAAAAAGATTTTAATTCGGCCTGTAGCGCCTGGCCGGCATTGCCGGTTTCGGCAAAACCACTGGCAAAGGCCCAGGCCCCGCGAATCCCCCTTTCAGCGGCCTGCTTTAGTACCGCCAAAAGGGTTCCAGCGCCCAGCACCACGGCGACGCAGTCGACGCCGATTTCCGGCGGAATATCCGACAATGATGGATAGCATGTCATATCCGACACGGTTTTGTACTTGGGATTCACCGGAATGATCGTGCCTGAAAAACCGAGGGTTTTCAGGTTATCGATTACCAGGGATCCGGCACCGAATTTTTCCGATGCGCCGACGACTGCAATGCTTTGCGGACGTAAAAGAGCAGCGAGGTCTTTTGGCGGATTCATTGAAACACGTGTTCCTTACTTAATGGTCTTATACCAGTTCTCCGGATATTCATCGTCCACGTAGACCCTCTCAATGGGCGCCAGGGTCTCAATACCTGTTATTTCGGTAATGAAACACTCCAACACGCCTTTGACGATGCTGCCCTGTTCCAGATGCCCCCCAAAAGTTGAGCAGTCCCAGGCGCCGCCGGCCGCAAAATGAATGGCGGGAAACGGCTCGGGTTTTCCGTCCTTGCCCGGCCGCGGATGGATGATTCCACCCATAGCCAGTACCATGCTCAAATTTTCAGTGGTAGCAACCGCTTCTTTGTGCCAATTGGTCGGATCCGTTGAGTCCGGCGCCCATATCAAGTATTTGGCCGGTTGCAGCCCCCCCATGAAAGCGGCATGGATCTTGGCAAACTCGATCTTATTATCAATGGCGAATTTTTGAATCGCCAGGAATACATCGGCGCCGGTTGTCAATCGAATAATAAATTCACGGCCGCGTTGACAGGTCACGCAATGGTATTCGTCAGGGGTTTCGGCATCTCTTTCCCAAATTTCAGTCATGGTATTATCCTCCTTATTTTTTTAACTAAGAAATCCTCGCCATCTGGGCCAGGTCAGAAATAATCAGCTCTGCCTGTAACAGTTTCAAGGAGTGATGGAGTATTGGAGTACTGGAGTGATGCTCTTTCGCCCGTGAGCTCTATGCATCAGAGGTTCTCGATATCCTGCTTTTAAAGTTGCAGAAGATCGGAGTTGGGTTTTTGTTTTTCCAATACTCCATTACTCCAACACTCCATAAGTATGCTGAGCAGAGTCATGGAGAACGCCCTTCCAGGGAGCAAACCAAAGCCAGATCCTTTCCCGAGAACTAACGCGGGATCTGAGATGGACCTGGTTTCTTAACTAATTAAATACGTTGATGCCATACATCGATATCAACCTAAATTCAACTTTTTATGTAAATATATCCATCCAATGTTCGCACGGCCGAGCCACCCACCTTGACCGAAACGATCTGATTGGCTGTCTGCAAAATTTCCACCGTGCCTTGACCGGGTCTGCCCACAATATGACCCTGCTCCACGGTCAATTCGGGGCCGGACAATAGACCATAGTGAACCGCATAGGCCCCGGCGGCACCCACCGCAGATCCGGTGAAAGGATCCTCGGATACATTGTCCGGCGCAAACAAGCGTCCGTGGAAATCGGTCTCCGGATCAATCCCTCCGGGGGAAAAAAGATAGGCGGCATCTACCTGGTGATCTTTCAATACCGCCATCAGTCGCGACCGGTCCATCCGTGCCTTGCGCAAACTGGCCATATCAATCAGCGGAATTATCAGAAAAGGGACGCCGGTACTCACCACCTGTATGGGTCCTGAATCCAAAAGATCCTTCGGGTGCAATCCGATACCCGGGATTAAATCCTGCGGATCGGCCACGGCACCAAATGTCGGCGCAGTTTGGGCCATCACCGCTCGAACCGGCCAACGGCTCGCATCCCAGTGAATTTCTACCGGCAACACTCCGATA
>JASFFJ010000476.1:0-6238 GCA_050124355.1 Desulfobacterales bacterium
CACCTGATGCCAAATAATTATTGGTTGCGAATTTTCACCATGACCGGGCTATGGATCATGTTGGCCCTCGGGCTGAATCTAGTGGCCGGCTTTGCCGGTCTGCTGGATCTGGCCTATGTGGCGTTTTTCGGCATCGGCGGATATACTTTTGCATTGCTGTCTTCCAACCAGTTTGACATTCACCTGCCCTTTCTACTGGTTTTACCCCTGGCAGCGGTTTTCACCATGGTCGTCGGTATCGCCCTGGGTTCAACCAGTATTCGGCTAAAAGGAGACTACCTGGCCATTGTCACCCTGGCATTTGCCCAAATCTTTAAATTGTTACTGCAAAATCTTGACACGCCGGTGAATATTACTGGCGGCGTCAACGGTATCTACAGCTTCGATCCCATAAACATTTTCGGATTCAGAATCGTTACTCCCCTTGCCTATGCCTATCTCATTTGGATCTTTGCAGCAATCGCCACCATCGGCTCTCTCAGAATCAAACAATCCCGAATCGGCCGGGGCTGGCAGGCCATTCGTGAGGATGAACTGGCAGCCGAGGCCATGGGCGTCAATACGACGGGGATGAAATTGATGGCCTTTGCCGCCGGCGCTTTTGCCGCCGGCGCTGCCGGCGCATTGTTCGCTTCGTTTCAGGACTCGGTATTTCCGAACAATTTTGATTTCCAGCAACTGGTGATTGTATATTGCATGGTTATCCTAGGAGGTCTGGGAAACATTGCCGGCGTTATTGCAGGGGCGATCCTGCTTTCAATTCTGCCTGAATTTTTGAGGGAATACGGCGCCTACCGCATGATGTCCTATGGTCTGATCTTGATTTTGCTGATGGCCCTCAGGCCCCAGGGTATCATGGGTGGGATTGGATTCCTGGCAAAAAAGAAAACTCGCCCCGATAAAGATAAAAGCGGTCGGTTAAGGGCCTCAACGGACCTGTACTATGCTCAACCGGCAAAGACGGAGGAAACTGCGGTTCGCGCCGCTAGCCAACCGGCATATACCAAAAGCAGTCGCACCTTGCTTGAACTGAAAAATATCACCCAGGATTTCGGTGGCCTTAAAGCCGTCGACAACTTTAGTTTTGCCTTGCACGAAAGGGAAATCTTAAGCATCATCGGACCCAACGGCGCCGGCAAA
This sequence comes from Desulfobacterales bacterium, assembly GCA_050124355.1. Taxonomy (GTDB): domain Bacteria; phylum Desulfobacterota; class Desulfobacteria; order Desulfobacterales; family JAFDCJ01; genus JAFDCJ01. The sequence continues at coordinate 1,141 of JASFFJ010000476.1, forward strand.
ACGACCCTGTTTAACATAATATCCGGTATTTATCCTCCCAGTTCCGGTTCGATTTATTATGAAGATAAAAACATCACCGGATTAAAGCCTCACAAAGTGGTCAAAGCCGGTATTGCCCGCACCTTTCAAAATCTGCGTCTTTTTAATAAAATGAGTATTCTGGACAACGCCAGGGTCGGCCGGTTTTGCCGAACCACCGCCGGGCCGATATCCGTTCTGCTGCACCTGCCGCGACACAAGCGGGAAGAAGTCGAAACCAGGCAGAAAGCTAAAGAAATCCTGGCGCTTTTCGGCGCCCGGCTCACCGGCTACCGCTATGACCAGGAGGCCATGTTCTTGTCCTATGCCAACCGCAGGCGACTTGAAATCGCCCGGGCCCTGGCAACCGATGCCAAACTATTGCTGCTGGATGAACCTTCGGCCGGAATGAATCCCCAGGAAACGATCGAAATAACCGGTTTCATCAGAACACTGCGGGATAAATACGGCTATACGATTCTTGTAATCGAACACAAACTCAATGTGGTACGCACCATCTCGGACCGGGTGATTGCGCTGGATCACGGCGTCAAAATCGCAGAAGGTAGCTACGATGAGGTGGCTTGCAGCGAACAGGTGATTGAAGCATATTTAGGAAGGAAGAAACAAAAAGATTGTCGATTGAAGATTGAAGATTGAAGATTTGAGGAATTCTATCGATTTATTAGTGCAGAATTATGGCACGGTGCCGAGCAAATAGGTCTATTAATGACAACACACAACGGTCTACTGAATATTTTTAAATTCATCTTGGGTATATTGGCAACAACTTAATTACGAGAATCGGGTGGATGATAAATGAATCAAGAACCAATACTCGAATTTAAAAATGTAGACACCTACTACGGCAACATCCAGGTGCTCTACGATATCAACCTAAAAATATACAAGGGAGAGCTGGTATGCCTGCTGGGGGGCAATGCTTCCGGTAAATCCACTACCTTAAAAACCATCCTGGGTGTCTGCAAAGTCAAAACTGGCGAGGTGAAACTTAACGGTGAGCGCATCGACGGCAAACCTACCAAACAGATTATCGCCAGGGGCGTGGCCATCGTTCCCGAAAACAGACGTATTTTTCCCCGCATGACGGTGCTCGAAAACCTGGAATTGGGCGCGTATCTGCGCAACGACCAGGCAGCGGTCAAAAAGGATATGGAAAAAATGTTTGAACTGTTTCCGCGGTTGAAAGAAAGAACCCATCAAGCCGGCATCACTTTAAGTGGGGGCGAACAACAAATGCTGGCAATGGGCCGCGCCCTGCTTTCCAACCCGGATGTTCTGTTGATGGACGAGCCTTCCATGGGGTTGTCCCCCCTGCTCGTGGACCAGCAATTTGAACTCATCCAGAAAGTAAACCGGCAAGGAACCACCATTTTTATGGTTGAGCAAAATGCGAACATGGCCCTGTCCATTGCCGATCGTGGTTATGTGTTGCAGACCGGATCTATCGTTCTGTCGGATACCGCTGAAAATCTTTTGTGCAATCAAATGATGCAGGAAGCGTATCTCGGCGGCGCCGATGTCTGTGAATTCCCGGTTTGAAAAGACTATATCTCATCAAATCCGAAAATCGATGTCTGCATTCTTCTTGGCCCCTTTTCGCCGCTCTTGGCCCCTTTCTCCAACAGCACGGGCGGTATTCGCATCATAAATCCGCGAAACCCGATGTAAACTTTTTGTTTCAGATCATGTTTCATGAATTCTCTACCTTATTAAACAAAATTTTTAATGATTGTATTCAATGTACCGTCCAAAAATCAAGGAAATATCATGAAAAAGCCACCCACATGGATAGTCGATAGCGTGCGGTACCGCAATCAGTCCGTAAATTCAAGAAGCATTTTTATTGGATTTTAAAGCAAACTGATAATCTGTGATCTGCCGACTGACGACTAGACATTACGTAAAAAAAGTAATAATGTTACGTTTAGCCTGAGTCTTAATTGATGTAAAATTGGAATAATCCAATGGAAAATCCTTTTAAATTTTCAGGTATTGTTGAAGCGCCGGCCTTCTGCAACCGACAAAACGAGCAGAGGGAAATAAAGCAGTATATAGAAAACTCACAAAATGTGCTGCTTTATTCCCATCGTCGCTATGGTAAAAGCTCACTGATTTTTAAAATATTCAAAGGACTTAAAAATATCACACCGGTTTACATCGATTTATATGGAACCACGCGCACCGAAGAGTTTATTACGTCCTTTCTTAAAGGAGTCAGCACGGTCGAATCCCAGATAGATCGCTTGATGAAGATTATCCGCGAAGGTATCAGAAGCATCGGGGTAAATTTCACGGTGGACCCGGCTACCGGCATGCCGACAGCATCACCGGTTTTCAACAGAGCAGCGGAAGGCCGTACGATTGATGAATTATTCTCATTTATCCAAAGATTGTCTAAAAAGAAAAAAATGGTCGTTGCCTTTGATGAGTTTCAAGAGGTCTCAACCTATGGCGGAGATGCCTTTGAAAAAAACCTGCGAAGGTCGATTCAATTGCATGACAGAGTTGCATATATATTTTCTGGCAGTCAACGGCATTTGCTGACCGATATGTTCAATGACCGCAAACGCGCCTTTTATATGCTGGCAACGAGTTATCCGCTGGGAAAAATTGACAACGCTGAATATAAATCATGGATTAAAGATTTATACCAAAGAGCTCGGAAGCGGATTGAAGATAAATTTATCGAGGAGGTTGTCGATCGGTGCGAAAATCATCCGATGTATGTGCAGGAATTCTTCTTCAACATCTGGATGCATGAGAATATTTCATATGAAAACCTTGACAAAATCGAGCGCAGCATCGTTGAGAAGCGGGTGGCGGAATATTCTTATGCTTGGGACGCATTGACCCTCAACCAGAAAAGATCGCTGAAGCTCATTGCCGGTACGGCGGGGAAATACATATTTGCAGCCGAAAACCTGGATCGATATGGCTTTAGAACTGCCTCGCAAGTGACCGCAGCGTTAAAAAGCATCGAAAAAATGGGGATTGTGGATAAAAATAAGGAATGGAAAATTCATGATCCCTTTTTTAAAAGATGGCTTTTATTGGGATCATGAGCATCCAAAGTTAAAAATTGTCGTAAAGCTCCATTTTTCATCATATGCCCCCTGACGATATATTGCTGGAGAGCTTTGGATGTTTTTTTCCGGGCTGGTTGTGACTCAGCTCAGAATAGGGTTCCAAATGAACTCAAAAGTCAAATTAGAGGACGCTCAGAATTGCGCTTCCAGGCAACAATAGAAGATAGGTTATTATTTCCCCTATACACCTACACGAAGCCACTGTCATTGTCAAGAATTTACTAAAATATACTACATTGTAGTAATTATTCCAGTGGGTGTATCGGGTTGCAGCGGTTATAATTGTCACTCTCTTGAATACGGCAGTTATCGAAGTCGATGGTGATAAAATTTAAATACCCTAAATATTACAGATGGATATGGAGTGATTCGACCCGATTTCTTCCATTTCTAAACTATGCTTTCCACGCACGCTGGGCAGCAACCTCAGGCATTGGATAATGCTTGGAATTCAAAGTGTAAATTTTACCACCTGTTAGCAGAACAGTCGCGGCCAGGATGGCGTCGTTGACATCAGTTCCATTGCGAGGATTCCATTTGCGATAAAACTCCCCAGCCTTGTCGATGATCTGCTGATCTATCGGTGCGGTTTGAAACTGTGCCAGGAATAAAAGCGTGGAGGATTCCTCAGCCGGCCGCATAAAAAAGACGACCTCGGCGCGTTGCATAGCACCAATCCACAGATCAAACTGCTCTGTATCCCGCAGCCTCTTGAGTAAATTGAGCGCCTTTCGTTCACCGCGCAAATGCCAGATGAGCACATCCGAATCAATATAGGCTTTCATCGCTTGTATCTTTCCTGAGATATGCGCATGCTATCTTTGATGCTTCGCACAGTTTCGCCAGCTGATTCATCTCGCTGCCAGCTTCCGAAAGTATGGGTGAAAACATCAAACTCCTTCTCTGCCTCGATTTTTTCAACATAATATCGTACGGCATTTTCAAGAACCGCCTTTTTAGATGTCCCCAGCTTTTTTGCCAACATGCCGATATGTCGAATCACGGCCTCATCAATTCGGGTTGACATAATTTTGTCCATGTTTACCTCCATTTTTTCATACGTAAGAAATATAACGTAAGAAAAAAGGTCTGTCAAGCTTAGAAAAGAATATATAGGCGAGATGGTAAGTAAAAGAATTTTGGCTCACTTATTTTCCGATTTAGTCAGCTATGTATGCAGCGTATCTGCTCATCAAAACGGACAAATCAAAAAAAGACATGATTAAAATAATCTTCTCAATATCTCAGAGCACGCGATAATAACGAAAACTAATTTGGAGCAAAAATTCTTTTCACAAATCAGCGACCACCAGCAGAGCGTGGTCCCGGCTCATTCGAGGGGCCATACTCATACTCTCTGCTCGTGGTCGCTGATTTAATTGTTGGAAAAATATAATACCTCATCATTGCTAAAAAGAGCACTTTATGTCCTCCCCACGCCTACCGGATATTTTTAAGTCCTAAAGCCTGCTTTTATCATGCAATTACTTGACAATGTCAATTAACTATAATATTTCCCATCAAAAAGAACACGCCACTGCATCTAAAAAAACAATGATGTCTAAACATGATTTTCAGGAGGCTGTCGCCCGGTATCGCAAATTCAACCGGTTTTATACCAAACAAATAGGGCTTCTCAACCAGGGACTTTTAGAGACTCGTTTTCCCTTAATCCAGGCCCGGGTTCTTTATGAACTGGCACAACAGGATCAGACGACCGCCAGCGTGCTGGTCGGCAAACTCAACATCGATCCCGGCTATCTCAGTCGCATCCTGAGCACTTTCCAAAAAGAGGGCCTCCTTCATAAAAGCCGATCAACGTCAGACTCTCGGCAGCGGATTCTGAAGCTTACAACCCGGGGTAAAAAATCCTATGCGGAGCTGGACGAGCGATCCCGAAACGTCGCCGAAGAGATGCTGCGGGACTTGGCCGAGGAGGATCGTCACCGGCTATTACACGCGATGCAAAC
>JASFFJ010000477.1:0-6225 GCA_050124355.1 Desulfobacterales bacterium
CGCTGGCCCATTGAGCAATGTTTTCAAGAAGGCAAAGGTCAACTCGGCATGGATAATTACGAGCATCGATCCTGGCCGGCTTGGCATCGGCATATGATCTATGTAATTTTAGCATTACATTTTCTGCTTCATATGCGTTTAAAGTTTAAAAAAAACTCCTTTGCTGACGCTACCGCAAGTTCGCCGATTGCTCGCCGTAGTACTTCCTCTGAGATCGCTCAGTTTGAAGGGAACGATGGAAATCATTGAATACCATTTAAGGCGCAATCTGACGGCTTACAAATCGCATCGTAAAAAAAAGGTTCTACTTGCTCAAAAACTAAAGGCCGAAGGTTCGCTGTAGTGTTAATTTTGGACATATTCTGGATACTCTGTATCTTTCGTGCAACACAATTCGCATTTTAGCTGGATAACATTACAAATGTGATGATTCAATTGCCTATTGAAAAGGGATTTTTCAAATAGTTGACATCGGTTACGGCACCTTATTCCCATTTTGAAGACCGCCCATCGCCATTGCTATATTCTCTTATTTCGTCCCTACAACATGCAGAGTCGTTTTTAAGCTTGACACACAATCCTATCGCTGCCATACTTCCGCTCACAAAAAGCAAGTTCTTATCTTTATCTTTACTCACAAAAAGCAAGTTCCTATCTTTAGTCAGAGGGGGTACGATGGCGGCGTCAGACGATGATGGCAAGTTCCACATCTTTATCAGCCACAAGGAAGTCGAACATGATCTGGCTTGCAAGACGAGGGAAGTGCTCAGGGGGCTCTCACGCGACATTTCGTGTTTTGTCTCCGGAGTCGATATTCCCGCCGGTGCGGATTGGAACCGTTTGATAAAATCAGCGCTAGCGGAGAGCAACCTCCTGCTGCTACTCTTTTCAAACCCGGACCACCAGTGGGATTGGTGCCTCTATGAAGCGGGCCTGTTCACCCGGTTCGACGTCGACAAGCCGAAAGCGGTCGTGACGATTTACAACCCCAAGAACGCGCCTCCTGGGCCTCTGGAGAATCTGCAAGGCGTGCCGGCCGAGCGCGAGAAAGTTGGCAAGTTCCTTAGGAGATTGTGCAAGTCGACACAGGAGGTTTCCGATAACTGGAACGCCGCTCCTTTGAATGTGGACGTGACGGAAGAAGAGTTGGAGAAGGCCGCAGGTGATATCTGCAAAGGTTTCCGGCATGCCACAACGAATCACCCTTGCCATCGAGTGGTGTTGGACCTGCGGGACTCGAAAAGGATCGGCGAGACAATTCCCGAAAACGCCCGCGTTATGACGGGCAAGCACGAAACAGGCGAGTTCACACTCTTTCTCTTCGGCCTCTCCTTGGGGAAAGAAAACATCACTTGGGGCGATCTCGTCGAACGAGTGGGAGGCAGTGGTGCGACGTGGCGCCGTGAGCTCGACACAGCCTTTTCGGCATCCATGAAGGGACATCTGTTCTTCCCCGGTAGGGCGACGCTGGCGGCCTGGGATGGCAAGAAACGATACAAGCCCATCCTGTATCGGGTCCAAAAGGCGGAGCAACTCGAGGTCGATTCAAGCGAAACTTCCGAGCGGGGCGAGGATCAGGTTGACAAGCGTCGCGGTCGCATCGTGCCGTTGCAGATCACAATTGTCCTGGAAAGGATATACTCGCCGGTGGAGGATGACATCTTGGGCCTCGTCTGCCTGGGACATCAGTACGAAGCCAAAGTTTTTGCGCGGTTCTGCGACGATGACAAGAAACTGTACAAGACGCCCTCAGAGCGATTCACGGAAATATGGAATGCCATTCACACCATTGAGATCGATTCGACTCGACACCGGCTACTTGATGGAGTAGCCGCCTTGCAAAGTTCCCTGGATGAGGTTAAAGATAAACCAAAAATCACCGATCTCACCAAACTCGCGGAAGAATGGCGAGAGACTGGCGATTCGCTAGAAAAGGCCCTGGAAAAAGTCCGGACGAAGACTTTCGAAGCAGAACCGTCGAAAGGAAAAACCGAGTTTAAGAATGTCGACTGGCTGTTAGCCAAGATGCGAATGCTCAATCGGGACATCCAACGTCTGGCTACGCAGCGGTATCTGGTTGGTCTGTCCGGAACAGACGAGGTTCCGTCTGGCGAGCCCAGATCGGATCGAAGCAACCAATAGCTGCGCGAGGTCACCACCTGCCCCGTTGTTTCCGCTTCTGGCCCGCAACAAGGAACCCAACAAAGCTTGAATTTATAGAGGGTAAGAAAATTAAGATATCCTCAATCTCCGTTTTCCAGGTATGGCAGACGATAGCTGCTATTATCAACTGTGCTTAGTTATTTGAGTTTTAGAGATATTCCTATATTATCAACCGCCTCTTTCTTTAGTACCCTACCCTTTTTTACTAAATGTCGATTTGGAATGCATCCCAGATTGAAATACGGGTTTTTTGATAGTTTCAAGATCTATGGCGGCGAGAAGGATAGATCCGGTAAGGTTCTTATTATCTCACCTTATTACCATTGTACAAATTCAATAGCATAGACAGCTGATGGTATCGCCGGCTCGGTCACTCTAAGTAGATTTCAAGTCAATGACGATTTTACCGAAGTGCCGGGCACTCTGCATAAAAGCATAAGCTTCCTTCACCTGATCAAATTTGAACACACGGTCTATGACAGGATGAATTTTATTTGCTTCTAAGGCCCGGTGAAAGTGCTCCTGCATTTCACGGCTGCCCACGTAAATGCCGTTTACCGCAAGGCTTTTCCGCAGGATGGCCAATGGATTTATCTGCCCTTCAAATCCGGTCAGCACACCAACCAGACTGATGCGGCCGTTGATTTTAGCGGCCTCCATGGACTTGCCAAGGGTTCCGCCGCCGCCGAGTTCAAGCACCAGGTCGGCACCAACCTTAGATGTTTTCTCCCCTACCAGTTCTTCCCAATTCGGGTTTTTATGGTAGTTAATCAACTCATCGGCACCCATTTGTCCGGCTTTTTCAAGCTTTTCATCATCGCTTGAAAGCAGTATCACTCGTGCACCAATCGTTTTTGCAAGCTGCAGAGCAAACAGTGCAACTCCACCCGTGCCCTGAATAACAATGGTTTCACCGGCTTGCAATAGTCCCTTCACAACCAGGGCGTTCCAGGCGGTTAAACCGGCACACGGCAAGGTCGAAGCTTCTTCATACGACAGGTAGTCGGGAAATTTCACAAAACTATCTTCAAGACCATACACCCACTGTGCAAGCATACCGTCGGTCGGAACACCGCCTCTGGCGACTGCAAACTTGCAGGCATCGATATTTCCGCTTTGCCAGAGCGGAAAAAAAAGCCCCAAAACCCGGTCACCTTTTTTCAAATGGACGACGTCCTCACCGACATCTTCAACCATCCCGGCACCATCTGACAACGGAACCAGCTCTTGGCTAACTCTCATGTTGGCCGTGATCAAATCTCTGTAATTTAATGAAGCGGCCTGCACGCGCACACACACTTCCCGTGGTGCAAGCTGCCGTAAGGTCAGGTCCTGAACGTGAAGTGCATCTGTTCCTTTTTCATCGGGATTCAAGACATATTTTTTCATGTGAGCCTCCAATCTTCAAATAAGGTAAATCGGTTAAAAGATTTTATTAATAGTCCTTTTCTTTCCGGCGGTCCGAGGTAACGATCCATTACCAAAGTCTGAAATCATTCCTCGTATCTTTGGCATTTGGAAATTTGAACGGTAAGGGAAGTTGACGGTATTTGCAAACGTTTGCGCAACCGGTTTCTTGATCATCAAAATTAGAAATTGAAATGCCTAGCAGTCTGACCTTCTTTTTACCGGCTTCTGTTTTGGATAGCAACGGCTTAACGTAATCCATTATCACCGACGCCCTGTCTGCCGGACCATCAATCGTGATGCTTCTTGTTATAGATTGGAAATCAAAATATTTTAATTTGAGGGTAATTGTCCGCCCCTTGGCTTCACGCTTGATCAATGAATTCTCTAATCTATCGGCGATGTTTTCCAGTATCTCAACCATCTGGTTCGTATCGTCAATATCTTCAATCAGGGTCGTCTCTTTTCCAATCGATTTTCTGATTCGATTGGGCTCGACCGGCCTGTCGTCCATTCCATGGGCAATGTTGTAGAAATAGCCACCCGACTTTCCAAACAGCTCAACGAGCTGTTCTTTTTTGTATCTTTTAAGATCGGCGCCGGTTTTAATCCCCACATTCAGCATTTTCTCCTCGGTAACTTTTCCGACCCCAAAAAAATTCCGGATGGGCAAACCATCAATGAATTCGTCTGCCATCTCAGGCGTGATCACCGTTATTCCATCCGGTTTATTCATGTCAGAGGCAACTTTGGCAATAAACTTATTGAACGAGACACCGGCAGACGCTGTGAGGTTGCCGGTTCGGTTAAAAATCTTCTGCTTAATTTCCCGGGCGATCAGGGTAGCGGATGCCATGTTCATGTAATTTTCGGTGACATCAAGAAAGGCCTCATCCAGCGACAAGGGTTCAACGAGATCGGTGTATTCACAGAAAATTTTTCGAATATCAGAGGATACCGATCTATAAACATCAAATCTCGGTCGAATGAAGACGGCATCAGGACATAGTCTGTATGCGGTGGAGGATGGCATGGCAGAATGGACTCCAAATTCTCGGGCCTCATATGAGCAGGCCGCAACCACCCCACGTGATTTCGGATCACCCCCCACAATCACAGGCTGTCCTCTGAGTTCGGCTCTATCCCTTTGCTCGACGGAGGCATAAAAGGCATCCATGTCGATGTGGATTATTTTGCGGATTGGCTGCATTTGATGTCATTACATTCAAACAGGTGGACGCGACTTATCCACCAAAGGCTGCCTCGGAGATTTCTACGGCGGAGCCATTGCACTTGACAATGGAATCCATCTTGCCCAGTGTGGTCGGCAAAATGGTGAGGATAAAAAATTCAGCAGACTTGAGTTGACCCTCGTAAAATTCGATGTCTTTTTTCCTGGCACCGTCGTCGAGTTTTTGCTTGGCCAGGGTGGCCCGCCACAGTAACATCCACGCCAGGACAACATCGCCCATGACTTCCAGAAACGGAAAGGCATGGGCAAAGGCGACTTTAAATTTGGGCGATAGGGCACTCTTGCCCATGTGCAGGGCGACCTCCCCCAGTCGATTGACGGCCTTTTCGAATTCGGCGCTTAATTCTTCCAGTCCTTTGGTGTCCCGCGCCAGTGAAATGGTCTTTTGGATTTCCTCCAGGAAATTCATAAAAGCCTGGCCCTGCGCCATTCCCAGTTTACGCCCTAAAAGATCCATGGCCTGTATGCCGTCCGTACCCTCGTAAATTGACGTAATCTTGCAATCCCTGACGAGCTGCTCAACCGGATATTCTTTGATGTAGCCGTATCCACCGTACACCTGCAGGGCTGTGACACAGACATCAAAACCGCGCTGGGCACAATAGGCTTTTACCAGGGGTGTCAGTAGATCGCAGAACCCTTTGTAACGCGCTTTTTCAGCTTCGTCGGCCACCAGGGCCTCCTTATCCAGACACTGACCCACATAGTAGACGAAACTGCGCATTCCTTCGACATAGGCTTTCATTCCCAGCAACATCCGGCGCACATCCGGATGCCGGATAATCGGCACCTGGGGAGCATTGGGATCTTTGCCGCTTTCGAGATCCCGGCCTTGAAGACGCTCTCTGGCATAGTTGAGCGCATACAAATAGGCGGCCGAGGCATAACCAAAGGCCTGAAATCCAACACCCAGTCGCGCCTCATTCATCATGTAGAACATGATCTTCATCCCCTGGCGTTCATCTCCCAGAAGCAATCCCCGACAGTTGCCTTTTCCTCCCAGGGTCATGGAGCAGGTCGCGCTGGCGTGGATCCCCATTTTTTCTTCAATTCCCGTACATACCACATCGTTGGGTTCGCCCAGGCTGCCATCTTCGCCGACCCATAATTTGGGGACGATAAAAAGAGAAATCCCCTTGGTGCCCGGGGGATCGCCTTCGATGCGTGCCAGAACCGGGTGAATGATATTTTCCGCCAGATCATGATCCCCATTGGTGATAAAAATTTTGTTGCCGTTGATGGTATAGGTGCCGTCGGAATTCTTGACCGCAGTGGTCGTCAGCGCGCCGACATCAGAGCCGGCCTGGGATTCGGTCAAAAGCATGGTACCACCCCATTTGGCAGTATATAAATTTTTTAAGAAAATATATTTCTGTTCTTGGGTGCCGAAAATTTCGATCATC
>JASFFJ010000478.1:0-6187 GCA_050124355.1 Desulfobacterales bacterium
GTAAATTCAGAACTACTGATGTGTCGTAAAATCTAATGCAACAGAAACGTCAGAAATCGCACCCATAAAACTGAATTTGGGCGAATCGTTCTGAATTTTTTTAATTTCAGGTCTCTAACCTATATAAGGGACGTCGACCATACCTTTTTCGGGGTTATCGTTCCATTTATTTTGCCAATGCGGGATAAATCCATAATTGCAACGAATTAACCAATGAACTAATTAACCAAAGGAATCGTTTTTATGACTCATAATTCCTTGGAAAATTATGAACTCAAATTGGCCGAAGCGTTTGTTCGACACACGGGCAATCATGTATTTTTAACCGGAAAAGCCGGCACCGGAAAAACCACATTTTTACAAAAGTTGAAAGAAAATTCCGAAAAACGGATGATCATCACCGCTCCGACCGGGGTTGCAGCCATTAATGCCGGCGGCGTGACCCTCCATTCTTTTTTCCAGCTGCCCTTCGGTCCCTTTATTCCGGGCAGTGAGGCCGATGAACAGCGTCGCAGGCGATTGTTCAGATTCAGCAAGGAAAAAAAGCGGATCATTAACAGCCTCGATTTGCTGGTGATTGACGAGATCAGCATGGTGCGGGCCGATTTGCTGGATTCCGTGGACATGGTCCTGCGCCGTCACCGTCGCAATGAATTACCTTTTGGTGGTGTGCAACTGCTGATGATCGGAGATCTGCACCAGCTTTCTCCGGTAGCAAAGCAGGATGAATGGCAGCTTTTAAAGCAATACTATGAGTCGGTATATTTTTTCAGCAGCCATACCCTTAACCTGGATCAACTGGTTACCATAGAATTAAAGCATATCTACCGTCAGAGTGATGCCCGGTTCATCAAATTGCTCAATCAAGTTCGGGACAACCGGCTGGATGCATCCGCCATCGGGGCCTTAAATCAGCGCTATATCGAAGATTTCACCCCTCAAAAAAACCAAGGGTATATCACCTTGACCACCCACAACAACAGTGCGGACCGCATCAACCAAAACAGGCTTGCGGCCTTGAGGGGCCAGGAATATCGTTTTAAGGCCGAGGTTTCCGGAGAATTTCCCGAACATACCTATCCCACCCCGGGCCGGCTGGTGCTTAAGTTAGGGGCCCAGGTCATGTTTCTACGCAATGATATGTCTGTTGAAAAGCGCTATTACAACGGCAAAATCGGCAAAATAAAAAACATTTCCGACCAACGAATTTACATTACCTGCCCCGGCGAGTCCGAAGACATTGAAGTGGAGGCTGTGGAATGGGAAAATATAAAATATAAGGTTGACGATGAGAGCAAAGAAATCCAGGAGGAAATCATCGGCACATTCAAACAATTTCCCCTTAAACTTGCCTGGGCCATCACCATCCATAAAAGCCAGGGACTGACCTTTGACAAGGCGGTCATTGATGCCCAGTCCGCTTTTTCCCATGGCCAGGTCTATGTGGCCTTAAGCCGTTGCAAAACTCTGGAGGGCATGGTGCTCAGTTCACCGATCCCGTCCCGGGGCATTGATATTGACGCGTCGGTGTTGAATTTTGTTGATAAAGCCAGGCAGAACCCTCCCTCTGATAACCGACTTCAGGCGGCCAAAGTATCCTACCAGCAGCAATTGGTGCTGGCGTGTTTTGATTTTCAATCGCTGCGCAGCCGCCTCAATTACTTTGTGCGGCTATTGGCGGGTAATGCCGGACTGGTCCAGATCTCAGGCGTCTCTGATGTAGCTGGATTACCGGAATCGGCTGAAAAACAGATTTTTGCGGTCAGTGAAAAATTCAAACAGCAATTGCGAACTATTTTTGAACAACAACGCCTTCCCGAATCCGATGCCTATATTTTGGAACGTGTCGGCAAAGCATCTAAATGGTTTCAGGAACAATTTTACTTGCTTTTTAATGATCTATTGCACAGCTTCCAGATGGAGACGGATAACAAGGAGATCGCCAAAAAAATCAGCACTGCCCTAAGTTACCTCAAGCAGGAGATTCTTGTAAAACAGGCCGGGATAACATCCTGTGAAAATGGCTTTTCTCCGCCCCGTTATCTGCGGGCCATATCAAATGCCGGGGTTGACGTCATCCCTGAAAAAGTAAAAAAATCCCAAGCTCCGGTTGACAACGAGTCAGATATCGAACACCCGGAATTGTTTCGCCAATTAAAAGACTGGCGTTCCCGAATGGCCAAAGAAAAAGGCCTGGCCCATTACCAGATCCTCCATCAGCGGGTATTGATTCAGGTCACCGTAAAATTGCCTGGCGATAAAACCTGTCTTAAAAAAATCAACGGGGTGGGAAAGAAAACCCTTGAGAAATATGGTGACGATATCCTGGCGATAGTTGGCGATTATCTCGAAAAACACGGAATAGACCGGGTGAGACTGCCTAAAGGAAAAAAAGATGCCGGGGAAAACATATCATCGATGAAGCCGGCATCCGGTTCAAACACCCGAAAAATCAGTTTTGATATGTTCAACAAAGGACTTTCCCTTGGCCGCATCGCAAAAGAACGGGATCTGGTGGAATCCACCATTCAAAAGCACCTGGGTTTTTTTATTGAAAAGGGGGATCTGGATATCGACCGGCTGCTCTCACCTGACAAACGAAAAGCTATTGAATCTGCACTTAGCCAATCCAGCAATAAATCTCTGAAAGCAGTAAAACAAGGGTTGGGGAACCGTTACTCCTATGGAGATATCAAACTGGTTTTAGCCCACAAAAGGTACTTGGCATCGAATAATAAATCATAATAAGGAGGAAATCTATGAATCTTCATCGACCCAATGCAAACGATGCCCTTCAGACCAGAAATCGCTCACGCGACATTGCACCTCAATCCGGTATCTGCAGCCGGTGTTTGGACGGTTGCAAGGGAAATTGCGACATGTTCAAGGCCACCTTTCGGGGAAGGGAGCTTCTATACCCGGAGACGTTCGGCAGGGTGACCGCCGGGACTGATAAAGACTACCCGGTGGACTATTCGCATTTAAATATAATGGGCTAAGCCCTGGGCGCCAAGGGGATCGATGCCGACCCGGATAAGGCCACGTTTCCCAGCGTCGACACCGAAACCTCATAAAGTAGATTCGTTGGACCGGGCGATCGAATTGAAAAAAACGGGGCTATATCGTTACCCCCGACCCGGAAAATCCGGCCAACAGGCGGCCTTTAAGGCCGGACCCCTGAAACAATTTGAAAGACACTCGCGCCTTGGCTTCGTAGACCAGGAAGGTTTTATGAATGAAGTCGAGCGTATCCGCAAACTGGGCGCCAAACGTATTACTTTGAAAACCGGTGCCTATCCGATGTGAGAACTGGCCATGGCCATTCGCTGGTGCAGTGACGCCGATATTGATTTGTTGACCATCGACGGCGCGCCGGGGGGCACCGGAATGAGTCCCTGGCGAATGATGTCCGAATGGGGCATTCCTTCCATCTACCTTCATTTCATGGCCTATGAACTCAGCGATCGCCTGGCTCAAAAAGGCAAGCGCGTCCCGGATCTGGCATTTGCCGGCGGGTTTTGGAACGCCACCCTGAATATCGCAAGCTGGGCGTTCTGGAGCGAATTACGGAACCGGAACGGGTGATCACTTTTCGGGGTCCCTGGATGGATGACGAAGGCTGGGTGCGTGTCAATCGCGGCTTTCGGGGCGGTATGAACAGCGCCATTGGGCCTTTCAAGGGAGGACTGCGATTCCATCCCTCGGCAACGCCCAGCATCCTCAAATTTTTGGCCTTCGAGCAAGTCTTTTAAAATGCGCTGACCACTTTGTCCATGGGAGGGGCCCAGGGCGGGTCCGATTTTGAACCCAAAGGCAAATCAGATGATGAAGTAATGCGGTTTTGCCAGAACTTTATGGGCGAATTGGCGCATCACATCGGTCAGGATACCGATATTCCGGACGGTGGCCTTGGAGTGGGCGCTCGCGAAATCGGTTACCTCTTTGGCAGGTATCGAAAGCAGCGCAATGAGTTTACCGGTGTACTCACTGGTAAGGGATTGCAATGGGGTGGCAGTTATATTCGTCCACAGGCAACCGGATACGGTGTCGTCTATTTTGCGGCGGAGATGTTGGCGGCCCGCAATGAAACCTTTGAGGCAAAAACCTACCTGGTATCCGGTTCCGGAAACGTGGCCCAACACGTTGCCGAAAAAATCATCAAATTTGGCGGCAAAGTGCTGACCTTTTCGGATTCGTCAGGGTATGTTTACGACCCGGTAGGAATCGACATCAATAAGCTAGCCTTTGTCAAGCGCTTGAAAAACATCAAACGCGGCAGGATCAGAGAGTATATCGATAAATATTCAGAAACAACATGTACGGAGGCCGACACGTCCCTGGGGTACAATCCTTTGTGGACCCACAAGGCCGACTGTGCCTTCCCCTGCGCCATAGAAAACGAAATCAGAGAAAAAGATGCCCACAATTGACGAACGACGAATTAAGGAATTATTTCTATTTTATCAAGGATTGGAGTCTCATCTGTAAAAGAATTTTGGACCCCGGAGAAATATGTACATAAAAGATTTCACAGGGCAGGCAGGATCAACAGGATCATCGGGATAAAACGGCCTTCGGCCGAAAGGGCTCCTCGCCGAAGGCGAAAATATCCCGTCAATCCTGTAAATCCTGTCTAAGAAAATAGAATCGAATCCATTGCTCTGAAGTTAATATAAGGTTAAGGTTCCTAATTCCGGTTCCCGGTTCCCAGTGCCTTGAGGATCGATTCGGCCACCACACGATTGAAGCCGGGCAATGCGCTGATGTCATCGATAGCGGCGGCCCGGATATTTTTGACACTTTTAAAATGCTGCAGCAATGCCGCCTTTCGTTTTTTGCCGATGCCGGGAATCGTGTCCAGCTCGGATTGCAGCGATATTTTTTTGCGTCGCTTGCGATGAAATGAAATCGCAAAGCGGTGGGCTTCGTCCCGGATGCGCTGCATAAACAGCAGCAGATCCTCGGCCCGACCAAAATTCAGTGGATTGGCCCGTCCCGGTTTAAAAATCTTGTCCCGGCTTTCTCCTTTTTTTTCATCTTTTTTGGCAATACCGATGATATCGAACTCGTGCGTCAAATTCAGCTCGCTGGTGACTGCCAGGGCAATATTAAGCTGCCCTTTGCCGCCGTCGACCATCAGCAGGTCCGGATAGGGTTTGGCAGCCTCGCCTTTGCCGAATCTTCTGGTGAGTACTTCTTCCATGTAGGCATAATCATCATGTTCGCTGACCGTTTTAATCCGGTATTTTCGGTAGGACGATTTTTTTGCCCGCCCATATTCAAACACCACCATTGCCGCCACTGCCTGAGTTCCGGAAATGTTGGAATTGTCGAAGCATTCGATCCGCTCGGGCAACCGTTTCATTTTCAATTTCATTTGGAGTCGCAAAAGAAGATCCATCTCAGCGGACCGCGACGCGATCAGACTGCTTAATTCGTTTTCGGCATTGTGGATCGCCACCGCCACCAGCTGCGCTTTTTCCCCGCGTTTTGGCCGCAGGATTTTGACTTTTCTCTTTTTAAAACTTCCCAGCCATTCCGCGGTCAATTCGGCATCGGCCGGATCTATCGACACCAACAGCTCGTCGGGTATGAAGGGATGGCGTTCGTAATACTGCCGAATAAAAGCCGCCATCATCTCTTCAGCGGTGGATAGGGTCTCTGTAAAACTATAATGGCGTGTTCCGGTGAGAAAACCATTTCTTACGGACATGACCGTGATGACGGAAATCTCCTCCGAACGGGCGATGGCAAACACATCCCTGTCCTTAAAATCCGTCGTTACCGCGATCTGCTTTTCGATGGTACGTTCCAAAGAAAAGATTTTATCCCGTAACCGGGCGGCCCTTTCAAACTGTTGGTCGCGAGCGCAGGATTCCATTTGCTTTTTGACTTTGCGAATAAGATCCGGCGTCCTGCCTTTCAAGAACATAATGGCTTCGTTGACCTGCTCACCATACACACCAGGATCGACATCCAGACAGCAGGGTGCCAAACAGCCGTCCATCTGGCAATGCAGACAGGGACGCGTCCTGGTTTTAAAATCCCTGGCTTTACACTTGCGCAGTTTAAAGGTTTTATTGATGGTTCGCAGGGTCTCGCGCACCGCATGGGCGGAGGCAAAGGGACCGAAGTACAAGGCCTTGTCTTTGCCGATTTTTCGGACAATGGAAAAATTTGGATATTT
>JASFFJ010000479.1:0-6177 GCA_050124355.1 Desulfobacterales bacterium
ATATCGCCTGGCGGTGCATCCTTTAATCCCACCAGGTTTAAGTGGTCACGCAGGTTAAGCATGCCGGAGGTATTGGGACCTATCAAACGAATATGGTGCTTCTTGGCTACGGCGACCATGTCGTTTTCCAGCTTCCGGCCTTCGCGCCCCATTTCTCCGAATCCCCCCGCCAGTACCACCGCTCCGCTGACCCCGTTAAGACCACAATCTTCCAGGACTGCCGGCAGGGTCGCAGCCGGTGTGGCCACTAGCGCCACATCCACCGGTTCCTCGATATCCGAGATTTTTTTATAGCATTTAAATCCCAGGATACTTCTTTCTTTGGGGTTTACCGGATAGATTCTGCCCTCATATTTTTCATCCAACAGTGTCCGAATCGTCTGATAGCCACGTTTGGTTTCATTTTTAGATGCACCAATGATCGCTACCGATTCGGCCTTTAATATTTTTTCCAGTGACATGTCCTTTTTTCCCACAACTTGCAACCCGCAACTAGGTTCTCTCCCTCTCCTCGAAAGCGGTTAAAGATTCCTGCCTTTCTTTGGTCGATACACATGTCAGGCAGGCTTCAATTTCAAAGTCCATCAATGCCTCAAGGCTGGCTTCGCCGCGGGCCATACGCAGTCCTTTTTTTATCAGTTTCAAAGAAATGGCTGAACAGGCGGTGATTTTTTCTGCCATTTGCCGAACCGCCGCATCCAGTTGATCCAGAGGGACCGCCTTGTTGACAAGACCGATCCTTGCGGCCTCTTTACCATCGATGTATTCGCCGGTAAATAGGAGTTCACTGGCTTTGCCGGGTCCGATTAAATCCTGTACCAATCTGAAGGCCCCGCCGGTCACAGACGAGGTGACTTTGGCCTCCGGAGAACCAATTTTGGCCTCTTCGGCGGCAATTCGGATATCACAAGCAAGGGCCAGTTCGTAACCCGATCCGATGGCATATCCGTTTATGGCTGCAATGGTTGGCTTTTCAAAGCGAATGATTTTTCGGGAAGCTTCCTGGAGTTCCTCCAAATAGTCCCGATAGGCTTCCAGGGTTCTGGTTTTGGATTCCTTTAAATCAGCGCCCGTGGAAAAGGCTCTGCCTTCACCGGTGACAATCAGCACTTTTATATCAGGATCGTTTTTAGCATCCTCCAGGGCCACCTGAAAGTCGAGCCACAACTGCTTGTTCATGGCGTTTAATACCTTGGTGCGGTTTAACTTAATCGTCGCCGTCCCCTGGCTTTTTTCATAGATTATGCATTCAAAACTCATCATTAGCTCCAATGTTCGGCATCAGTGTCCAGACAATCACCCATGAATCGGTATCCGGATTTTTATGTAAGCACACAATACCGCTGTTTTGAAATTTGAAAACCGGCCTGTTCGTGGATCCCGTCACCAAATAGGATGCCATTCTATCCATAAAGGGCAGGTGACCGACCAGCATAGTGTATTCGTCTGGATTTAGGGAGGCGGCGATAGTGGTGACATCGTCCAGCGGCTTTAATCCGGCAACTTCCATGATGCCTTCCGCGGGACTTAAAGCAGATGCAAATATTTCAGCTGTTTGGTGCGCCCGCTTTTTGACGCTGTGTTTGATGTGAGAAACATTTACTCTGTAATTTACGGCCACCTCAGCGATGCGTTTGGTTTCGGCGATCCCCTCTTGGGATAGCCCCTGATCAGGATCAATGTCTTTTGACAGGCTTTTGCCGTGTTGAACCAGATACAGTGCCATGGCAAAACTCCTCCTTTTAAATTCTATGTATGGGGGTTCAAGGTTCAAAGTTATGGGTTCAAGGTTCAGGGTTCAAGGTTGATATGGCCGCAAAAAGGCACAAAAAGCACGGAAATAAATTTACTGGATGTTTAATTTCAATGGGTTAGAATGAATAAAAATCGAATTTCTGACTACTTACGTATTCATCAGGGGCTATCGCTACCGCTGGCCTGAAAAACGCCCAGTTTAATCGAAAGAGAAACTGATGAATGTTGAACCCCTGCCCAGACCTGGATCAGATGTGAATACCTTCATTCCATCGGTCATAACAGTTTAACGTCACCCAAGCGTATTCAATGATGTCGCACCAGGGCAGGCCTGAACCGCCCAACCTAAGTTGAGTAGATATGCCAATGGTTTCAAAACATCAACAATTTTTTAGCTTTTTCTGTTATAATCTAGGTTAGCGCTTCAACGTTAACAGATAAAGTACCCTAGCTGGTTTCCAATAATAGAATTACACGTCAATTGGTTCGAATTCCATATGTCGCCCAATGGGTGAAATAGACTAGTTTCAAATATTTGAGAATAAAGCTACGGAAATCAGCATTTTGTAACCTTTGAACTTTAAACCCTGAACCTGGAACCGATCAACTTTGGCTTAAAAGAAGCATACGGAGGCCATTCATGCGAATCGTAACCAGACCGGATTTTGACGGGATTGTTTGTGCCGTCCTGCTGATTGATGCCCTCGGCATCAAGGAGCCGGTTAGATGGGTTGAGCCCAATGTTCTGCAACGCGGTCAAGTGGAAATCCGCAAGGGAGACGTCATTGCCAACCTGCCTTATGTTGATAACTGCACCCTCTGGTTTGATCATCACCATACCAACAAGATTGATCTTCCCTTCAACGGGGTATTCAAGATTGCACCGTCGGCGGCAGGAATTATTTTTGAACATTTCAGGAATCGATTTAAGCGCGACTACCGCGAACTGGTAACCGCCACAGATAAAATCGATTCGGCCGACCTTAATTTGGATGAAGTTTGTCATCCCGAAAAGCATGATTATGTGCTGCTATCCATGACAATCTCCGACGGAGATTATCCCAGCGAATGGTACTGGAATAAATTGGTATCCCTTTTCGGAAAACATGATCTTGGACAAATAATGCAAGATCCGGAAGTCAAGCGCCGCTGTCAAGATGTCGTCCAGCAAAATGAGCAGTATGCAATTCACTTGAAGGCGAACACGCGCCTGAAAAGACATGTCGCCATCACGGATTTTCGGCATTTGGAAAACACTCCGACCGGCAATCGCTTTCTTGTTTATGCATTGTATCCGGAATCATTTGTCCATGTGAGAATTCGCTATGAGGACGAGAAGAAAGAGACCGTGGCTGTCAGCGTGGGGCACAGCATTTTTAATCCCCATTGTAAGGTGAACGCCGGCTTGCTGCTTGCGGGCTTTGAAGGTGGCGGGCATTTCGGAGCAGCATCTACCCGGTTTCATGCGAGTAAGGCGGACGAATACATCCCACAAATCATCGAAGCGTTGCTTAAAAACGAGAATAATGAAATTTGATGAACGCCAATTCTTCATAAGTGAGTTTGTCGGCCATTGCTTATGCCTCATGCCTCATAAAGTAAATCTCGGTGGGCGTCTTAATCTAAAGCTTTAGAAAGCCAAATAGATTTTGCCACGTCACGGTCAATTCATCTCCGGCTGCGGCAGATTGATTTCCGTAAACAGCAGACCGACCACGGAAAGTATCGTGAAAACAAAAATCCGCCACAGACCGACCACTGCGATTGCCGAAAACCCAATGGCGTTAGCGGTGCCGAGGACTGCAGATATTAGGGTGCTGAAAATGCCGACTGCCGCTGCGCAGATAACGGCGCCAATCAACCGGTTCCATATCATGGCGCCACCGGCGCCCAGGGTGACGGCAGCGCCGCATGACAGCGGGAAGATTAATGAGACAAACCAGATCTCTTTTAGGTGCGGCAATTCACCAAATTTATTCAAGTGATACAGATCGGCAGTAACGATGATGCCGATACCGGCAATCAAACACAAACCAATGTGCCAATAACGAGGCGGCAGGGTGGACCTTAACTGCCAGCGTTTTTGAATTCTATTGCGAAGGGTCAAGGGCCAGTTATAAAAGAGGTTGAAGATCTTGTGTTCGAGCAGGGCACCCCTTTCGCCGAACACCGGAACCACATGGACCGCTTCGGTGGCCCAATGGCCGGCCATAAACCGGGCCAGGGCCGGATAACGGTAGGTCATCTGAATGGGGAAGGCCAGGTAGCCGATATATTTAAAAAATCCCAGAAATACCGCGATGTTGTAGTCTTTAAAATTTTTCTCCCGAATGACCAGGTACAGCACATACAATCCCCGAACCAGGGATCCGGGGGAGATGGGTACCACCTGAAACAGCGCAATGATCCCGATTCCAATGGCGTATGCCTGGGTGCGCGGCATTTCAGGATGCATGACGACATATATGATCGCTACCAGTACGGAGACCACCTGGGTCACCGGCAGGGTGCATACATGCACCGCCAGGCTTTTTAAATACTTCTGAATATAAGGCTCCTTGATTTGCGACAGGATGATCCCGGCATCTTCATCATTTAGGAGGTGTTTGTCTTTTCCTTCGGTGACCATGTCACGCAACCACTGTTCGCGCAGTGCATTGTTAAAATACAGTCGCACCGGTCGCAGTAATATATAGTCCAGGCGCTCTTTGGCATACCGCCAGTCGGTAATGATTCGATGAATACCTGCCGGCAGCCATGAAATCGGCCAGTGATAGGAGCAACGCCACATTTGCTTGGCCAATCCCAGGGCATGGTGATCATCGACCCGGCCGTCTCGGTGCCAGCCAATAATTTTTTCGATGAATTTTGCACGTAACGCTCGTCGAAAATAATCAGGACGGGTGAATATCTTACGGTAATGGGTCCGCCAGAAAGGTTGTCCCCAAATCCGTCTAAGGAACCGCCCCATAAACGGTATCACGCCGAGTATGCTAAACAACAGCGTGGACAGCGGGTTGTTTTGAAGCTTTCGCCGGCTTGGTTCGTCGATGAGATTTCGGATCTTCCAGCCGGTGATCGTACTTTTTTGTATGGTTGACCACAGCTTTCGGCTGAATAGCAGACGAATATGATTATGGGTGACATCCGGAATAGAGTCACGATAAACTTCTTCTGTGGTTTCAAGCTCGGCCAGCATGCTGTCCATTCCTTCAAATTTATCTTTGTGTGCCGCGATAAACGTTTTCAGTTTGGCAATATCACCACGGTCGAACTGAACCAGACTGCCACGAACTAAACCGGTAACGATCAATTTGAAATCGCCCGGACTCATTGGCAAAAAAGGCAAAAGTGCCAGTCCGGCCCGGAAGTCTACAGCTGTCAATCCCTGATCGGCAGAATCGGCTTCATCAGTTCGTTTCAGGCAATTGGGCTGGCTTTTCCAGGTCGACCACTCATACTGCCTGGCAAATTCATGGGCGCCCATTTGATGCAAGAGGTCTACAAACTGGTGCATAAACTCATATTTGGCGCGATACTCCGGAGATCCCAGTTTTTCGGGATCAACCTTTTTACCTTTAATCCAGCGCCTTAGTGAATCCAGCTGGTCATCAACCTCCAGACGCCAGGTACGACCTTCCACCCATTCACTCAACTCACCGCAACTACCTAGTGTTTCATCGATAAAGGTTGCATAAATATCCACCACTGAGGATTCTTGACCAAATCTTATTTTTGCTCCCCGCCGGATGAATTTTTGCCACAACGCACCGGCTCTGGCTGCAAACGGATTAACTTGAAGTTGAAATGGTCCCTGGAAACCTACCCAATACAGGACATTTCTAAACAGACGCGAAAAATTGCTTGGCGGGATTAAAATTTTGACCGCATATGTTCCTCCAATCCTGAGGCCTTCGATGGCGCCATCTTTGGCGTCGATATCCAAAATTCGTACCCGATACACCTGGCCGGCAAAGCCGCCGCCGACGAATTTTTCGACTTCCAGGCGCACCATTGCCCGGTTTGCTTGCGCAAGGCCGATGACATCATATTGCAATACCGTGCCGTCTTCATGGCGTTCTAGATGCATCGGTCGATGCAATTCAGTATGTATAAATTCTTTTTCCAGTTGTCGGTAGACTTCAACCGTATTGTTCATATCCATCAACTAATCCAAACCCGGACGAGCCGGAACGATATAAGTTTTTATAGATCAGCCATCAAGGCACCAGGCATTTTACTATCCTATGCTCGTGAAAGTGATCCCTAACGAGCAGCAAGCACGCTGATAATTAATAAAGGTGTCAGGTGCCAGGTTTGAGTGTGTAGCCTTTCCTTTCCCTGACACCTGACACCTTTTTTCTTGCCTTCGTGTCTGGCTGAATTTATATGGTTTAAATAAGTATGATAGCACAGCTTTTA
>JASFFJ010000480.1:0-6163 GCA_050124355.1 Desulfobacterales bacterium
ATAAAGGTCAAAAGTCAATTAGATGCAACACACCTTTGCGATGTTGCGATTTTATCCATAATTTATTGTTGCTTATTTTTGATCAGTTATGATTAAAAGTGTTTGATGGACCGATAGGCCCAACCCGAACAAGCCGGAATTGAAGATTTATGATATCGCTACGCTCTGTCTTCTCTATTTAAATGTACAAAATTAGTTAAATATTCGATCTGGCTATGCCATAAATAATGTGGAAATATGATGTGATTTCAATAAATTAGGTACTAATTAATTGTGAGCGAGAGAAAAGCAATGAACGAATTGACGATTAAACGTCCAGATGACTGGCACCTTCATCTGCGGGATGGAGACATATTGCGGGCCGTGCTGCCTTACACGGCCGAAGTGTTCGGTCGCGCGATCATTATGCCCAATTTGCAACCGCCGGTGAGAACCGTTCAGGATCTGAAGCAATACCGACATCGGATATTGGATTGCTTACCGACCGGTCATAGTTTTCAGCCGCTGATGACCCTCTACCTAACCGATGAAACCCCTCCCGCTGAAATTCGTCTCGCGAGAGATGAGGGTTTGCTAGCCGCGGTAAAGCTCTATCCGGTGGGGGCCACCACTAACTCAGAGCATGGCGTCACCGCCATAAAAAAGGTCCATCGCGTTCTCGAGGTCATGCAGGAACTCGATATCCCGCTATCCATCCATGGTGAAAGCATTGATCCCGACGTGGACATATTCGAACGTGAAGCTGCGTTTATCGACCGTGAATTGGCTCCACTGCGCAATGACTTTCCGGAATTGAAAATTGTCCTGGAGCACGTCACTAGCCAGACCGGTGTCGACTATGTCATTTCCGCTCAAAGGAAATTGGGTGCAACCGTTACCCCCCATCATCTGCTCATCAATCGCAACGATATTTTTGCGGGTGGTTTAAATCCGCACATGTTCTGCCTGCCCGTGGCCAAACGGGAGGCGGATCGTCTGGCCATCCGAAAAGCGGCGGTTTCGGGTGATCCGCGCTTCTTTTTCGGCTCTGATTCCGCGCCTCATCGCCTGATTGATAAAGAAAAGACCGGCGCGGCAGCCGGTGTGTTTAACATGCCGACCGCGCTTTCCTCAATCATCCAGGTATTTGAGGAGGAGGCATCTTTCGACAACCTGGAGGCGTTTTTATCACTGAATGGCGCCCGATTCTATGGGTTGCCGCCGAATTCGGACACCATTACCTTAAGCAAAGCGACGGCTGCAATTTCAACCGCTGAAGTTATCCCTGTCGGCCAGGATAAGGTGAAAGTGTTTCAACCGCGCAAGCCCTTGTTTTGGCAGGTTGCCAAGGGATTGCGGCAAATGGAAGGCAGCTGAAAGAGGGGCGGAAACGCTTTTATTCCTCAGACGGCACTTCAATTTTTTTCGTGTGATCACAAATATTTCTGTTGCAACTTGATTTACAAGATGTCAAGGGTACTGAAATTATGATGAAGGAATAGCGGTTGGAAGCGAAACGACAATTTCACTGGGCATGGCTGATACTGGCTATCTGTTTTGTGGATCTCTTTGTCAATTATTCGGTTCGGCTCGGCTATGGTGTTGTGTTGCCGGAGATGATCCGCACCCTGGGCTTTGACAGGACCGCCGGGGGATCGATTTACAATTCCTATCTGTTAACCTACATCACTTTTTCTCCGTTTACCGGATATTTGACCGATCGGGTCGGTGCCCGGCGGGTTATTACCCTCTGTCTGCTGATTTTGGGGGTTGCCGTTTTTATGATGGGTACCGTCGATGTGCTCTGGTCTGCCTGTGTTATATACGGTGTTGTCGGCCTGGGTGCTGCCGGCCTTTGGGGGCCGGTGATTACCTTGGTGCAACGCTGGTTTGCATTTCATCGCCGGGGTTTTGCCCTGGGGATTCTAGCCACCGGTTACGGCTTTGGATTTGCTGCCATGGGCGCTATCTTTCCCTGGGTTGTCACCCACTTCAGCTGGCGCTATGCCTGGTTTATTCTTGGAGGATTGGCGCTTGCGATGGTGGCGGTGAACGGAATATTTTTAAGAAGCGATCCGATTCATTGCGGCGTTCAGCCATGGGGCGCAGTTCGAGATTCCCTCGATGGCAATAATAATGACACAGCACCTCCTAAACGAATTCCAATGAGCTATTTGATAAAAAACAGCCGTTTCTGGTTGATCGGCTTTTCTTACTTTGCCATTGCTTCCAGCCTCTATGGTATAACAACCTTTATGGTGGACTATGCCAGATATCAGCTGAACCTGCCTTTGGGCAAGGCCAGTTTTCTGGCAACCATTCACGGAATTGGTCAAATCATTGGGGTGTTGACCGTCTTGCCATTGTCCGACTATCTGGGCCGCAAAAAAACCGTCATTATTTCCAATGCAATTATTAGCGTATGCCTGGCATCCCTTCTGCTGGTCGGTGATTCCTGGGGAATCCTGGCCCTTGTGATAGGATGCCTGGCTGTTTTTTACGGTCCCACATTTCCGATTTACGGTGCTTGTGCCGGGGATTATTTCCCGCGTGAAATCATGGCCACGGTGATCGGCGTCTGGACGCCTTTCTACGGATTGGGGGCAATTATAGCCCACTGGATGACGGGAATGCTAAGGGATGCTACCGGTGTGTATCAACATGCATTTACCATTAATATGCTGATGGCGGTGGTCGCCACAGTACTGATGTGTTTTGTTCGTCCTAGGTTGAGCAGTTCAGGGTTCAACGTTCAGGGTTGAAAAAAAAGCAGACAGCTCGTCATAATAGGTTATAATTTTTGAATCTTGAACCTGGAATCGCTTAATTTAGGAAATAATAAGTGCTCTAAATTCCTAATGGTAGATAGATTAATCACTTTTATTAATGGATAAATTTCCGATTTTAGTTTATCGAGTATCGAGCATCCGGCATCGAGTATCGGGTATGAAAAGAGAGGGATTTACTCAGATTACTGCAAATTAACGCTATTGTGACAAAATTAGTTTAAAGAGGAGTATTTATGAGTCGATTTTTAATGGTGGATATCGGAGCCGGTACTATGGATGTGCTCTGGTATGATACCCAAACCGACCTTCATTTCAAAGCGGTGGTGAAGTCTCCGGTAAAATATATGGCTGAAAAAGCAGCACAATTGCCCGGAGATCTGGTGATTACAGGTTCTGAAATGGGCGGCGGACCGATTACACAAATTCTAAAGCAGCGCGCAAAGGAAGCTGACGTCGTCATGTCCGTATCGGCCGCTGCCACACTGCACCACAATCCGGAAACGGTTCTTTCCTGGGGAATCAAGATCGTTGATGACGAAAAAGCAGAGACTTTATGTGGGGATAGCAAGTATTCTTCATTGGTGCTGGCTGACTTCGACCCTGAACGACTGCGACAGATAGTTGAGGGATTTGGTGTGCCGTTTTCTTTTGATGCTGTGGTGATTTGCGCCCAGGATCATGGTGTTGCGCCGGCGGGTATCTCCCACCTTGATTTTCGCCACAACATGTTCAAAGACCGCCTCAAGGCGAACCCGCAGCCCCATGTGTTGCTTTATCGAAGCGATGAGGTGCCCGTTGTGATGAATCGTCTGCGATCTATCGCCATAAGTGCCGGCGGCGCCCTGGCGACGGAAGAGATCTATGTCATGGACAGCGGCATGGCGGCCATTCTGGGAGGTTCCATGGACCTCCTGGCACGTGAGCGTGATCGAATCGTGATTCTGGATGTGGCCACTTCACATACGGTCGGGGCCGCCATGATTTGTGATGACATTGCCGGTTTTTTTGAATACCACACCCAGGACATCACCCTTGAACGACTCGAGGATTTGATCTTGGAATTATGCGATGGGAAACTGGCGCATGACCGCGTGCTGGAAGAAGGAGGTCATGGGGCCTATCTGCGTCAGGCCGTAGACTATCAGACCGTAAAGGTTACCATTGCCACCGGACCCAAACGACGACTGGTGGAACCATCGAAGTTGCAAATCTCATTCGGGGCTCCCTGGGGAGACAATATGATGACTGGAACGGTGGGCCTCTTGGAAGCCTTGCGAAGACGAAAAGGGCTTGAACCGATTAATTATATATAATATGTCCTATAGGACCTATATTTCTCAGAAAGGAGTTTATATCATGGTCAAAGTCAAAACATTTGCAAGCCCGTTGAAAATATTTCATGCCCGCAAAGAACTCGAAGAATTGGATGCAATGGTTAACAGATTCATCGAGGAAAACAAGGTTCAAAAAGTCATTTCTGTCAGTGACACCTGCACGCAAGATGAAAGCGGTAGCATTGGTGTGATTCGTGTTGTTGCCTATGAATGACAGATGACAGAGGTCAGAGGTCAGATGTCAGATGTCAGAAAACAGAATGCAAAGGTCAGATGACAGAGGTTCTAAACGAGAGGTCGGCACAGAACCGGTAAAGAGATGCGGGACACTATAGAGGCGTTGCGCCTGAGGTCGTCGCCATTAAAGAATCGGTCCAATTTATTTCGTTGTGTGAACCTCTGCGCATTGTGACTTTCTTGCCTCTAACTTTAAACCCCTGACAATTCGTTTTCTGATTGCAGCATCGGGCATACTGGAACCCATGTCCAGCCCAACCATCAGTAACCGTTACCCGCAGTTGCTTTCAAGGTGCATCCCGGGTTTTCCTTTATATCCTCCATTACCCGCCAGGCAATAATAGGCAGCACCGCCAGCGGTGCTGCCTTTGTCGTATAAATCTTCCAAAATACTCATTGCGATAAAGGCGGTGGCTTCTGAATTTTGAATTGACAATCGGACGTTTTTATATATACTCCAAACAGTTGGATTCTTCATTGTTGAATATATGGCCCCGTGTTATCTATTTTTCTAATCTAAATAATAAGGAGGTACTATGTCAAAGAGAACCCTGTTGGTCTTAGTTGTTGCTCTGGCAGCCGTTCTTGCGGTTTCAGGAACAGCACTGGCTAAAACTTATAAAATCGGCGTTACCGTAATCGTCAGCCATCCGGCATTGGAATCAGACCAGGAAGGTTTTGAAAAAGCTATCGCTGAGGCTGGTCTTGAGGCAGAGTACGATTATCAGAATGCTCAGGGCGACATGGCCAATGCCACCACCATTGCTCAAAAGTTTAAGAATGATGATTTGGATTTGGTGCATGCCATCGCCACGCCGACTTCGCAAGCGGCCGTGAAAGTGATCAAAAATCATCCGATTGTTTACTCTTCCGTAACAGATCCTGTCGATGCCGGACTCGTAAAGACCATGGGACCTTCCGGAACCAATGTCACGGGCATCTCCGACGCCTGGCCCATTGAGCGCCAAATCGAATTGTACCACCAAATGGTCCCGTCGGCCAAAAAATGGGGAACCATCTATAACGCCGGAGACGCAAATTCCGTCAAAAGCATCAGCTGGACCCGCGATGCCATGAAGAAATTCGGTCTGGAATTGGTTGAGGTCACCATTTCCAATTCCGCCGAAGTTTATACCGGGGCACAAACCCTGGTGGGCAGGGTCGATGCGATTTACATCACTTCGGACAACACCGTTGTCTCAGCCCTGGATTCGGTGGTTAAAGTTGCCAATAATAAAAAGATCCCCCTGTTTGGCGGCGATACAACTACAGTGGAGAAAGGGATGATTGCCGCATACGGGCTTAATTATTTTCAGGTAGGGTATTCGGCCGGTAAAAAGGCGGTCCTGATTCTTAAGGGACAGGATCCCGGTACGGTTCCATCCGGACTGACGGAAAACCTCAGCCTTTGGCTAAATTTAAAAGCCGCCAAAGACCAAAACGTGACCGTTTCTGAAAAATTTGTCAAAATGGCGGAAAAAGTTTTTCGTTGAAACCCGTCAATTTAGTCTAATTCAGGGCTAAATACCCCACAGTCTGCTGCCCTATAGCAACAATTCTTCCTACAGCCAGATACCCCGCGGCTTGACGCGGGGTGTGGCTTCATTTTAAAAGCCTTGCACTTCGTGAGAATTCCAATCCGAAAAAAAGGCTTTTTCACGGGGTATAAGACATGTTCAATATTATTCCTATATCGCTTGAGCAAGGGTTCGCCTATGCACTGGCTGCTCTTGGTATTGCCTTTGCCTTTCGCATCCTTTCCTTCCCTGATTTAACGGTCGACGGCAGCTTCCCGCTGGGGGGAGCGGTCGCCGCTCGACTGAT
>JASFFJ010000481.1:0-6126 GCA_050124355.1 Desulfobacterales bacterium
ACTTGGATATTGAATCTGAAGTGACCTGACCGCGACACACCCGGCAACGTTCATCGCTGCAGTACTGACACGAAAAACAATCTTTACACGATTTTTTTCCATGGATTCTGTCGGATTTTTGCGGGACGAATACTTTACCCTTCAATCCCGATACGGCAGCAAAAAGCATCCTTACCCCCCATCCACGTGGTATCATTCCCGATGGCGACACTTCTTACAATCAAAGTGTTTATTGATGACTATCTGGATATTTAAGCTCTCTTGATAGCCCATACAACCGCCATCAATACATAGAGTGATGTGTGAGTTTGCTGACGCTATATGTTTCTCTGTACATTCACGTTTTCACTGTCATACGTTCGGAAAATCAATTTTTCTTTCTCCCGACGATCTGCTGGCAAAGGCTGAAGCTCAAGGGCGTCTAACTTTTTGATGGCCTCTTTTTTTGAAGGAATTGCATCGAGCCCATCGCCTATCTTTTTTCCGCTCGCGGTGTCCAGCACAGTGGCTGTTTTGCCGTCTGAAACCACCGCCAATGGAATGAGGCAGTCATCCAGCAACCTAGCGGCGGCCAAGATTTCCCTTTCCCGCGAACCTAAAGAGCCGGCGGCGCACCTGATCGCCATAAATTGAGTTTTACCACCGTCTGTAGTAACCACCAGATCCAACTGGGAGCAGTATGACTCGCCCGCCACGGTCAATTCGATATCAACATCAATTTGGATGTCTTCTTTCAAATAACCTTTTCGTTCCACTAAAAACCGTTCGAGGGCCTGACGGTTTTCTTCAGCCCCGATGTTGGGCACATCTTTGCCGGTGACAAAATCGGTGAGCATCGTGTAGGGTTTTATTATATTAGACACCATTGGCTCCTTTATGAGGTAGCGTTTTTCAAAGAAGGTGTCATGATTCGTTTGGCATCGGACCACAAACCTTCCAGGTCATAAAATTCACGTACCGGCTCATAAAACACATGGATAATCACGTGACCATAGTCCAGTAGCACCCAGTGACCATCTTTGGTGCCTTCGACCCCTAAGGGTGTGATGTTATGCTTTTTTAGTTCCGTTTTAATAAATTCTGCAATTGCGCTGACCTGACGGCTTGATCGGCCGCTGCAAATGATAAAAATATCCGCGTAGGAGGTCAGATCCGCCACGTCAAGTACGACCACATTGATCGCTTTTCTGCCCAAAATTGCTTTGATAAATAGATCCAGAGATGGATCATTTTTTTTTGTCATATATAAAGTCCTCTGGATTTAATAAATTCCGCCGTTTTGCGGGGCACTAAATACCCAATTGACCGACCCGCTTTTATTAGGCTGCGAATTTTGGTTGAAGAAATGTCCAGAGCAGTTACTTCAAATATAAAAATCGGCTGTTTATCAGGGGATTGGTAACAGGATTGTGATTCGGAAAATTTGTAGCCCCCCGAAATGCCGGATATCAAATATTCGTCCAGGCGTTTCCATCCATCACCGCTGAAAAGGCGGTCTTTTTTTGGACGGTTAATGACGATGATCGATACCTGCTGCAGCAACTCCTCATAGGATTTCCAGGAATCGATCTCGAGGAAGGCATCCAGTCCCATAACCAGGTAGATTTTTGATTTTTCAGGTAAGGTGCTTTTGAAATATTTCACCGAATCGATGGTATACGACGGTCCGGATCGTTTCAATTCGATATCGGAGACGCTGATTTCGACGGTGTCCTCGAGTGCCAGATTGAGCATCTGCAGCCGATCGCCGACATCCACCACGTCACCGGGTATTTTGTGGGGAGGGAGGGCCGCTGGGATTAAAAAAATTTTAGATAGCTCAAAACCTTCCTTTACTTCCAACGCCGCGCGAAGATGTCCCAGGTGAACCGGGTTGAAAGTTCCGCCGAAGAGTCCGATACGCATGGTGCAGACCTGTTATTCGTTAAGCGTTATTGGTTATTCTAAGCAGACATAATATCTACTCAACAAATAGCAAATAGAGAAAAACTTATTTTTGTGAGTTTGACTTAATTCGAAATTGTGCTATTCCCGTATTTGCCCACTGCCCAGCACCACAAATTTGGTGGTTGTTAATTCTTCAACTCCCATGGGACCGAAAGCATGGAGCTTGGAGGTGCTGATGCCAATTTCGGCACCCAGCCCCAGTTGCCCACCGTCATTAAATCGCGTCGACGCATTTACCAGCACTACTGATGAATCGACGTCGCGTACGAAGCGTCTGGCCCGGCCGTAATCCCGGGTCACAATGGCGTCGGTGTGGTTGGAGGAATATTTTGCGATGTGGTTGATGGCGTCATCCATATCTTCAACAACCTTAACGGTAAGGATCAGATCGAGATATTCAGCCGACCAGTCCGACGCTTGTGCTTCCTTGACATCGGATAGTATGCGACATGTCTCGGCACATCCTCTTAGTTCCACCCCTGCCTCGGTAAACCGTTTGGCCATTGCGGGTAAAAAGGATTCTGCGGCCGAATGATGCACCAGGAGTGTTTCCATGGCATTACAGACTCCGGGACGTTGAACCTTGGCATTGAAAGAAATTTCTTGCGCCATATCCAGGTCCGCATCTGTGTCTACGTAGACATGACAAACTCCTTTGTAATGTTTCAATACCGGAATTTTGGAGTTCTCAACTACAAAACGGATTAGGCCTTCGCCGCCCCGGGGAATGATGAGATCTACAAATTCTTCCTGATTTAAAAGCATCAAGACGGCCTTGCGATCGCGAACCGGCACTACCTGGACGGATTTTGGTGGCATCCCTACATGATCAAGCGCTCGGCTGATAATCGCCGCCAGTGCCTGGTTAGAATGAAAAGCTTCCGAGCCACCGCGCAAAATGACGGCATTTCCGCTTTTAAGGCATAATCCGGCGGCATCTACGGTCACATTGGGTCTTGATTCGTAAATGATGCCGATGACCCCCAGCGGAATTCGCATGCGGGCGATTTGAAGTCCGTTGGGACGAATCCAGGCCGGTCCCATGGTGCCGACAGGATCTTTTGAGGCCTCGACGTCTTTGAGCCCGTCAACCATGGAGGTGATGGTGGTATCTTTGATGGTCAGTCTATCCAACATAGCACCGGAAAGACCTGTTTCTTCGGCCTTGACAAGATCTTTTCGATTTTCCTCCTTGATGAAATCGGCTTCTTTTACCAGATATGCTGCGATGGTTGACAACGCCGCATTTTTCTGATTGGTGCTGATGCGGACCAGTTTACCAGCCGCGTCTTTGGCCGCAGTTGCCATGTCTCTAATGGTTGATTCTATGGTCATAGTTAGATTTCAAGAATTGTAATATTTAGCCGCTAAGGGTCTTATACATCACCACCGGCTGTAATGGCAAGATTATCCCGGTGAATAACCTCGTCATAGGATTTATGGCCCAGTACCTGCTTTATGTGGTTGGACTTCAGGCCCATGATCTTTTGAATTTCAGTCGAGCTGTAGTTGACCAGCCCAATTCCCACAGATTCATTGGCCCGGTTCTGAAATTCTACCGGTGCACCGACGCCAAAATCACCTTGCACCGCGATAATACCACTGGGCAACAGACTCTTCCCGTTTTTTAACAGCGCCTTCACAGCGCCCTCATCAATCTTGAGAACCCCCTTGGGTTTTAACGAAAAGGCTATCCAGCACTTGCGACTGGCCAATTTTTGTTTTTTGGGGATAAAATAAGTTCCATGTTTTTGACCGGCAAACAGTTTGAGCAAGACATTGGGCAGGTCACCTCTGGCAATTACCATCGGCACCCCGGCGGAATTAAGTTTTCTGGCTGCTTCAATCTTGCTGATCATGCCGCCGGTTCCCAAGGCGCCGGGTATATCACCGGCCAGTTTTTCAGTTTCTTTGCTGATCCTGGAAACGATCGGAATTAATTCCGCCTCCGGACACGTCCGCGGGTCTTTAGTGTAAAGACCGTCTATATCCGTCAGGTTGATCAGCACATCCGAATCCATCAGCAGGGTGATCATGGCGGCCAGATTGTCGTTGTCACCCAGTTTGATCTCTTCAATCCAGACGGTGTCGTTTTCATTTATAATTGGAACCACTTTCCACGACAACAGGGTACAAAGGGTGTTGCGGGCGTTTAAGTACCGTTTTCGACTGGAAAGGTCTTCGCTGGTCAGAAGAATCTGGGCAACTTTCCGGTGATAGCGGCCAAAGGCCTTTTCATATTCCATCATCAGGCCGGCCTGTCCGATGGCCGCTACTGCCTGGCGTTTGGGTAGTTCATCCGGTCTTGCGGATAGGCCGATTTTTTTTACACCCGAAGCCATAGCCCCGGAGGACACCAGGATCACTTCCAGTCCGCTTTCGATCAATCGACAGATTTGGCGAGCGATGGACCGGATGGCTTTCAAATTTAAACCATTGTCCTCGGTCAGCACGTTGCTGCCCACCTTAACGACAACGCGTTTCGCATCTTCAAAATTCAATTTACTGTCCATTGCCGTGAAATCGATCCAGGCGTTCAATTATTTTTGAGATCAGCTGTTCAATGCCTTTCCGGGTCAGTGCTGAAATTAACAAAACGTCCCGGTCCTTGATCATTGCCTGAAATGTTTTAGCTGTCTGGTTTGCACCCGGAAGATCCATTTTGTTTAAGACCAGGATTTGGGGTTTTTCCGCCAGCTGCGGGCTATAGCCGGCCAGTTCTGCGTTGATGATTCCATATCCCGCCAAGGGGTTCTGAGTATCGATGGCCGAAGTATCTATGAGGTGAACCAAAATATGGGTACGTTCGATGTGACGCAAAAAGCGGGTGCCAAGACCGGCCCCGTTGTGGGCACCTTCGATCAATCCGGGTATATCGGCCACGACAAATGGCTTACCCCAGCCGGTTTGAACCACACCGAGATTGGGGGTCAGGGTCGTGAAGGGATAATCTGCAACTTTAGGAGTTGCCGAAGAAATGGCACTAATGAGGGTTGATTTTCCGGCATTGGGCAGACCGATGATCCCCACATCAGCGATAAGTTTGAGTTCGAGCTTGAGTTTCAGAAATTGGCCGGGTTCGCCGGGCTGAGCAAATCGTGGTGCACGGTGGGTGGATGTTTTAAATCGATAATTGCCCTGACCTCCGCGGCCGCCTTTGGCAATGATAATTGCGTCGTCAGGTTGGGTAAAATCTTTCAGAAGGTCATTGGTTTCTGCATCTTTAATAAGCGTTCCCGGCGGAATTTCAATGATGAGATCTTCACCTTTTTTACCGGACTTCCGGCGCCCCTGGCCGTGGCCGCCGTTTTTTGCTTTGAACTCGCGCCTGAATCGAAATGGGTACAAGGTACGTCGTTGCGATGTGCTTTTTAGAATCACATCACCGCCCTTGCCCCCATCGCCGCCATCCGGACCGCCCCGTGGTATGAATTTTTCACGCCTGAAACTCACACATCCACGTCCGCCGTCTCCAGATTGAACGGTAATGAACGCCTCATCAAAAAATTTCACGCTGCATAAACACTGACTTTTTTGTGCGCGCGTCCCTTTCTTTCAAAGGAAACGGTACCGTCTATCTTGGCAAACAGGGTATAATCCTTACCCATACCAACATTTTCACCGGGATGGATTCTGGTTCCCAGTTGTCGCACCAATATGTTGCCGGCTTTTACCGATTCTCCGCCAAAGCGTTTGACGCCGCGTCTTTGTGCGTTGCTATCGCGGCCGTTTTTAGAACTGCCGCCTGCTTTTTTGTGGGCCATTTTTAAACTCCTAACTCAATTCATAAGCCACCGGCTATACCGTTGAGAAATTAAACGGTTCTACCGCTACCGAGAGGGCATGCTTGATGGGCGCAAACCTGATCGATACAGGCGGCTTATGAATTGAGATAAAAAAGATTTTTTGCTTATTTGTTAAGGTTAATTGGTATACGCTTGCCGAACACCCAGCACTAAATCCGACTGAAGCAAACTCCAGGGGTCATCCTCATACTCCCAGCTGCTGGTGGTCGCTGATTCGTTGAGGGCGTTGCTTAACCCTTGCCCCTTTAAGCGTTTTTCTATTTGGATTCTTGCTCGGACGTCGACGTTTTGGTTGTCGCCACTGTCGTTTCTGCCTTCGTCGAAGCTTCTTTTTCGGGCGCTGCTATTTTAGTCTGTTCTGTTTTCGGTGCGG
>JASFFJ010000482.1:0-6126 GCA_050124355.1 Desulfobacterales bacterium
TTCAAGGAGTGATGGAGTATGGGAGTGCTGGAGTGATGGTCTATCGCTCTAAACTCTGAGCATCAGAGAATCTCGATGGCCTCGGCTAAAAACAGCAGACGATCGGTGATGGACTTTCGTTTTCCAATTCTGGTATAAAAATTTCTTGACAATATCAAGAAAAAGATGATATCGACTCTATTATAGATTTAATGTTACTATATTAGTAACATTTAGCTGGCCAAAAACCCACACAGTCAATTTCTTTCGAATCTGATTCCCCGCAGCTTGTTGCAGCGAAGCGAAAATCCCGCCCAGCGGGGCTGCGGATTGTAATAGACATTATTCCTAAAAAATTAGGTAAAATGATGGCTCGAATGACCCATAGAGAGCGCGTATTGGCTGCGGTTGATCGTCAGGAAACTGATCGCACGCCCATTGATTTCGGCGGAACTCTTGCCACGACCATTGTGCCCGCCACCTATGAAAAACTGAAACACCACCTGGGCGAGACACATACAACAAATATCGGTTGGAAGCGCCAGCAACTGGTGCTACCCGCTGAAACTATTCTCAGACGATTCGAGGTGGACACTCGTCCCCTAAAACTGGGGGACTATGATGGGGGCAAAGCGCGGGTGTTATCCGCTCACCAGATGATCGACAATTGGGGAACCACCTGGAGCAAAGAAGTAGGTGGCCATTACTTAAATGTGGACGGACCCTTCTATAAAACCGAGGCCGATCCGGCGCTCATCGTAGCCTATGACTGGCCCGATCCTGATAATCCCGGCTTTTATCGCGGGTTGAAGACGCAGGCTGAGGACCTCCATAATGGGACAGATTATGCCGTGATCCTCGATTTAGGCATCGGTATCGTTACGCGGGCACAATTTGTTAGAGGGTTCATGGAGTTTTTACTGGACATGACCCTCCACCCCGAATTTGCCAACGCCCTGCTGAGCAAATTGGGGCAGATATGGATTAGCATCGCCCGTAATGCACTGCGAGAGGTAGGGCATTTAGTGGATATTGTTTTTTGGGGTGACGACTACGGTATGCAACAGGCACCCCTGTTCAGGCCGCAGCTTTTTAGTGATTTGGTAAAGCCGGTCAACCAGCGGATGGTTGCCACGGTAAAGGAATTTAGCAATGCCAGGGTCTTGCTGCACAGCTGCGGAAGTATCGCTCCCATGATTCCCGACATGATCGATACGGGCATCGATGCCCTGAATCCGGTTCAGGTATCGGCGGACAATATGGATCCGGCCAAACTCAAGGCCGATTTCGGCGATCGACTGGCGTTTTGGGGCGGTATCGATACGCAGGATGTTTTGCCTTTCAGAACACCGACCGAGGTCGGAGAATATGTCGATTTTATTATCAAAACATTGGGCAATGGCGGGGGGTATGTACTTTCAACGGTACACAATATTCAGGAACAGGTTCCCCCGGAAAATATTGTAGCGATGTTTGAGGCTTGCCTCGCGAACCGTACTTGAAGACAGGCTCGAAAACACGCTGGGGGAGGTTGTGCAAAGTCATCTGTGACGATGAAAATTAATAGCTCAGGACCTTCGCCCCAATTGGAATGGTGAAACGTTGGGATGATGGATTTTGGCCTCCAGCTTTGAGGGGAAAAATGTGTATTGGCTTTGTTTTGAAGTTCAGTTTGGCAAGGAATCTAAAACGGAAGCATCCTTTAACATCAATATTCCATCATTGCAACGTTCCATTATTCCATCTACAAATTATGTAGGATGTTGAGGTAGAAACGACATATTTATAATGAGTTGTAGAATTCCCGAGACGTCTGTTTATGGTGTCAGAATCTTTCATACCAAGAGTTGCCGACAAAAACACGCTGCAATCCATCCATGAACAAAGCATACAACTGCTTGCCAAGGCCGGTGTGATCTTTGACAATGAAAACATCATCCGGCATTTTAGCCGCAAGGGACAACAGGTCGACGGCAATCGCGTTTATTTCTCCGAATCGCTGGTGTCCCAAGCACTTGAGATGACACCTAAAAGTTTCACCATGATCGGACGAAACGGTGCCAGCGTCCAAATTGGCGAACATCAGAAAACTACGGTTGTAGCGCCGGGGAACGGAACCCTTTTCATCCAAGATCTTGAGGGTTGCCGCCGGCCGGCGACGCTGACCGATTTTGACAATATCGTCAAACTTTGTGAAAACAGTCGCAATGTCAATTTGGTGGGCGCCATTCCAGTGGAACCCTGCGATCTTCCCATACAATTCAAACCGGCAAGACTGGTTCATCACCTGATGCGCCACAGCAACAAGCCCTTGATCGGTCCGGCGGCAACTTTCCAGGAGGCCTGCCAAGTTTTCGATATCATCGAAATCGCCTTCGGACAAAAGGGTTATCTCGACGATCACGTGGCGATCGCCTACGGGGTCAATCCTGCCAGTCCCCTTTGTTTCGAACCGCTGACCTGTGAGACCCTGCAGGCATATGCTGAAAAAAAGCAGGCCCTGTTTATTCTACCGGGTCTCATGCCGGGGTTGAGCGGCCCCTTGGATTTCAAAGGCTTGGCAGTGCTCTCCAATGCCGAGAACCTGGCGGCCCTTACCTGTGCCCAGATGATCAATCCCGGCACACCCGTGGTTTACTCCGCAGGCACGTTTATGGTCAACATGAAAAATTTCTATGCGGTCACCGGGTCGCCCCAGAGCGCGCTGGTCAACATTGCCGGCATCCAAATGGCCCGCGAATACTATGGCTTGCCGTCACGCACCATGGCAGGCTTGACAGATGCGAAGCGGATCGACTTCCAGGCCGGTGCCGAAACGATGCAAAACCTGACCCTTTACACCATGGCGGGTGTGAATGTAATCAACGAGTGCTTGGGGGTTATGGACGCCATTACCACGACCAGTTATGAAAAGTGGATCCTAGACGATGAGCTGCTGGATCGATTGCGCGTGTTTTCTGCAGGAATCGATCAGGTAGCAACCGATTCTTGCCTTGACATGATGATTGAGTTGGGCCCCGGCGGGAGCTATCTCCAGCATCCCAGCACTGTTCAAAATTGTCGTTCACTGTACATGCCGGAAATATCAGACTGGAACACCTATGAGGATTGGGAAAAATACGGAGCACCGGATCTGCTGCAAATCGCACAAAAAAAATGCAATAAAATACTGGAAGAATCAAAGGAAATGATACTCCCCGTGGAGCCCGATCTTGAGATAGAGGCATATCTCGAGTCCGCTAAATTCAGAACATTCCCTGAAAATTGACAGGATATTTTTCATTTAATGAGGTATTTTTTCGTGAACCTTAAGAAACTAATTGATTATACAGGAAGGTAACCCATGGCGACATATTTGAAAAAATCAATCCAAAAAACCGAAGCAAGCGACGGCAAAACCAAAGACATCGTAAAGAGGATATTGGGTGACATCCGCAGTCGCGGGGAGGCCGCAGTATGCGAAATGGCGGCAAAATTTGACAACTGGACACGTGATTTCATTTTAACAAAAGAAGAGATCCAATCGCTTATTGATCTTGTGCCCTCATCCGCTAAGAGTGATATTCGTTTTGCTTATGATCAGGTTTATGGCTTCGCCCTTAAACAGCGGGAAAGTATAAAAGCCTTTGAAACAGAACTGTCTCCGGGTGTCATCCTGGGCCAGCGGCTGATACCTTGCCAATGCGCCGGATGCTACGTTCCTGGTGGTCGTTTTGCCCATGCGGCTTCGGCGATTATGAGTGTTGCCACCGCCAAAGCAGCCGGGGTCCCATTTGTCGTGGCCTGCACACCGCCGAGGGGCGACCGTATTAATCCAACGGTGGCCTATGCCCTGTCTCTTTCCGGTGCAGATGTGATTATGGCCCTGGGGGGTGTCCAGGCCATCGGTACCATGGCTTTCGGTCTATTCACAGGGAAGCCGGCGGATATCCTTGTTGGACCGGGCAACGCATACGTGGCGGAAGCCAAACGAGAGCTTTTCGGCGAGATCGGTATTGATGTATTTGCCGGCCCCACGGAATCCCTTATCATTGCTGATCAGACGGCAGACCCCATGGTCGTGGCCGTGGACCTGGTAAGTCAGTGTGAGCATGGATACGATTCTCCGGTCTGGTTGTTGACCGATTCAAAAAAACTCGCTGAAAAGGTGATCGAAATGATGCCTAAAGTGATTGCCGATCTGCCGAATCCTGAAGTTGCGGCTTCCTCATGGAATGATTACGGCGAAGTGGTCCTTTGTCAAGATCGGGAGGAACTGGCCGCAATGAATGATGAATACGCTGCCGAGCACGTGCAGGTAATTGCAGCGGATCTGGACTGGTACCTGGAGCATCTTAAAAATTATGGCTCGCTTTTTCTGGGGGAAGGCTGCACCGTTACCTATGGAGACAAGACCTCAGGTACCAACCACATACTGCCCACTAAAAAGGCGGCCCGCTATTCCGGCGGCCTCAATGTGGGGAAATTCATCAAAACCCTGACCTACCAAAAATTGACCAAAGAGGCCAACCGCACCATCGGTGCTGTCGCATCCCGCATCTCACGTTACGAAGGCATGGAGGGACATGCCCGGGCGGCCGATATCCGTCTTCGCAAATATTTTCCCGATGAGGCATTCGACTTCGAGGTCTATGACCAGAAATCTTATGTATAGCATTTTGCAATCTTCAAATTTCAATTCACCGATAAATCTGCAACTTAGTGCAACTTAGGGACGTTGTTGACTAATTTGACTTATTTGATGCGCAATTTTAAATCGAATCAGGTATTGCAAATATTTTCATATTATACCCAGAATGTTTTCATAAAGGGTCAACATTCACTGCTATTTCGGGATCGGGACTCCTTGTTTTTCTTTTAGGAAACGATAGCACCTTTTAACAATCTGAATCAATCCCGGAAATCAGTTCCAGGCTATGGCGGTTGTCGGACAGGAGTTAAAATTGCCTATTGACGAAATAATAGTTGACAATATGAAATAATCTAGTGTAAAAAAGTTTTGTTTAAAGAATTTTTGTTACTATTATAGTACTGAAAATCATCAACAGAAATTTTGA
Source organism: Desulfobacterales bacterium (assembly GCA_050124355.1). Classification (GTDB taxonomy): domain Bacteria; phylum Desulfobacterota; class Desulfobacteria; order Desulfobacterales; family JAFDCJ01; genus JAFDCJ01. Next base: position 5,037 of record JASFFJ010000482.1, read on the forward strand.
TCAATAAATAGCATGGCTACTTAACATCGACGCCTATCCTGGAGCGGTTGAGAGCGTAGGTGATATATAGTGAAAGAAATAAAAGAATTTTGGCTCACTTATTTTCCGATTTAGTCAGCTATGCAAGCAGCGTATCTGCTCATCAAAACGGATAAATCAGAAAAAGACATAATTAAAATAATCTTCTCAATATCTCAGAGCACGCGATAATAACAAAAACTAAATTGGAGCAAAAATTCTTTTCACAAATCAGCGACCACTAGCAGAGCGTGGTCCCGGCGTCTTCCAGGTGTTATCCTCATAATTCAAGCTCTGCTGGTGGTCGTTGATTTAACCAGGTTAGGATAGAATACAAATGAAAGCGCTTGTGTACACAAAACCGAACGAGTTAGTGTATAGGGACGAACCGGATCCGGCGCCCGGAGAGGGTCAGGTGCTGGTAAAAGTAGAAGCATCAGGCATCTGCGGATCCGACATGCACGCCTACCACGGGCATGACCCTCGTAGGGTGCCTCCACTCATTCTAGGGCACGAAGTGGCGGGAACCGTTGCATCGGGGAAAAGCAAAGGTGAGCGCGTGGTGATAAATCCGCTCATGACATGCGGCATTTGCGAATACTGTGAAAGCGGCCGCACGAACCTTTGCACTGCGCGGGAGCTCATTGGAATGCGTGTTTCGGGTGCATACTGCGAGTACGTTTCGATTGCTGAACGAAACTTGGTCCCCATCCCCGACTCCTTAGACTTGGTCACGGCCTCCCTCGCGGAGCCGGCGGCCTGCTCTCTGCATGCCCTCAACAAGGCTCGGATGAATTCTGCGCGGCCCCTTTCGGAGCTGCAGGCAATGGTTATCGGGGGCGGGGCCATCGGCATGCTCTCCGCTTTGCTTCTCACAAGTTACGGGTGCAGGCATGTAACGGTGGCCGAGACCAACGGGCTGAGGCGGGAGACGGTTGCACGCTCGGTAGGCTGCGTAGTCTATGACCCGTCGAGCGATCCCGCACTCCCTGGCAATTCCTACGGGCTGGTGATCGACACGGTAGGGGGCGGCGTGACCCGAGCTCTGGGATCGCAGGTTGTCACGCCGGGA
>JASFFJ010000483.1:0-6125 GCA_050124355.1 Desulfobacterales bacterium
GCCATATTCTGAATCCGATGGTTAAAATCAATCCTGACGGCAAGGGTGGGACGGTCACCAAAATGGGCGTCGATGCAACGGCGCCCTATCCAATGACCGATGCGTTTCGGCGAGTCAGTTTCATGAACGTCGACTTGAAAAAATATAACATCGATGAATAGTTGTTAGTCGGCTGCCGCAGAAATGTGAACGATGAAGCGTTTCTATCGAAATGCGCGGAATAGCAGCCACGCTGAGAGAATAGCGAGTACCGGCCAAATCACGAGAAGATCTATCCGGATGTTCGCTTCCGGAGTCTTAATCTGAATCATCCACTCCCACGCTGCATAAAATCCCCAAGCGGCGGACGCAACGAGCAACGAACGGGGATGCCGGGCAATGCCAAGCGCCGTGAACCGAAGCAGGAGATATCCGGCAAGGAATAGGACGGCCAAGGCCAATATGTTCAGCGGTTTACCGACGAATAGCGACGCAAGAAGTTCCATGGTATGTCCCCTCAGAATTGGATGTCAGCCGCCCAGAACGACAGCGTCTGGAATTTCGTAGCGTTCGTTACCCAAGCGGATCAGGTGTAGATCATTTTCCTTGGTTGCACCGAATTTTGGGTGTCGATTATATTCTCCATCAACCGGCGGTAAGGTGCAGTCCCGTCAGCGCAAACCGTGCATGTTGTCCATCGTGTTCAGTTGATGGATTGACACTGCTAGGGGCATAACTTAGACGTGAACATATTCGTTTTCTTTCCACGCCAACAACGCCAGGACCGACATACTTCCATAATTTGCCAGACATTCTCCGCCGTTTTTTCCAGGGCAATATCCCACCTTACGCCCCTGACCGAATCATCCATGAGTCCGTCCCTCAACACCGTTATGCGGGATACTGATGGCGCTTCTTTGCATTCGTTTTCTTGAATGATATGCTGCGTCGAGCCTTCAAAAGCTCCCACGATCTTCAGCACGATATCAAGCAGAGCGTTACCGCCCACAGCAAGATCAGAAGCTGCCTTATATTCTGCCGGGTCGACGCGCTCCATATCCACGACGGGCAAATCAGCTAAGGATAAGGGCCGATAGGCTGCCCCGACATTTGAAGCGAGCTGCGCCGCCGCCGGTCGCTTTGAACAAATCATCTCTGGACTGCCGTATCCCCAGACAATTGTTGCTTCACCCTGGTGTTCCCAAAACGATTCATTTCGGCCCTGGTATTTCGAGCCGCTGCCGGACGGTTGCAGGTACATCAACGATACCTGGTCGCTGCGCTCTGCGATCAATGTCGGCGGGTTGGTCTGGAAGAAGGTGACAACCACCTCATCTCGCGGGTCGTCATTGCAAAAATACCAGATAGGGCCATTTGCCGGCACCAAACGATAACGCGCCTGCAGCTCGGCGATGCGCAACCGATAGGCGTTCGCTGTGCAATCGCGAGGTTTCTTGCTTTTCCAACAGTCGTTACGACCTTTAATCCAACCGCGCTGCTCAGCTTTAAGCACTGGCGGATGTTCGCTGGCTGCTGTTTTTATGGCTTCTGCATATACCCCGGCAAGCTTGTGGTCCAGAGAGGATAATTCTTCATCTTTGCAGATTAATTCCTCGATACTGCCGGGCGCTTTGCTACAGTCAAAAGAGGGACCTTCTGCCATGGCTGTGCCGGCATTTCTCCAACAACCTAATGCCAGTACAAATATGCTTGAAAATAACATTGTCTTTAACGGCCGATATGCCATTTTGTCTCTCCAAGTCATCTGTTTACATAAATTCTTTAAAGCGAAACCGCCGACCACGACCCACAGCCAATCCGTCTATCGCATAAGTCCGACCTCCTTAAAATATTTTTTTGCGCCGGGGTGAACAGGAGCGGTAAGCCCTTTGAGCATGCCTTCCTTTGTCAAATTTTCAAGGGCCGGATGCTGTCTTTGAAATTCTGTGAAATTGTCAAATACCTCTTTGGTTATGGTGTAAACCACATGATCTGGAATAGTTGACGAAGTACACAGGGTAGCAATAACGCCAAATGTTTTCACGTCGCCAGAATTTTGCGCACCCGGATAGAATTTTGCGACCGGAACGCTTGTTTCGATGTAGTAGTTTTGTTCAGCGACCAGTCGATCGATGTCGGAGCCGGCGATCGGGATGAAACGGACCTTGCGCTCTCCGGTAGTTGCATTTTGGAGGGTCTCGCTCGGGTGTCCCACGGTGAAAAAAAACGCATCAATGCGTTTTTCCTGGAGCAAAATCGGGGCCTCTGAAGCTTCTGCTTTTTCCGCATCGATATCCTGCCGTGGGCGCAGGCCTACGGCCTGCAGGGCATCGATGGCATTCTGGTAGTGGCCGGAGCCCGGGTTACCTACATTGACCTTTTTGCCTTTAATATCTGTTATGGCATTTATGTCGGCATCAACTGCGGCTACCAGGCACACCGATTCATGATGAATACTGAATACGGCGCGCAGCTCTTTCTGGGGTCCTTTTTTCGCCCACGCGGTCAGTCCCTTGACGGCCTCATATTGTATGTCAGATTGCACCAAACCGAATTCCAGGTAACCGCCCATGATCGCATTGAGGTTGAACACCGATCCGCGGGTGGATTCGACCGTTGCCCGGATGCCCAATTGGTCATGCTTTTTGTTGATCATCTTTGCAATTGTCAAACCGGTTGGAAAATAGACGCCCGTGAAATCGCCAGATCCAATGGTTACAAATGCGGTTTCGGCCTGGAGCATTGCCGAAGCGGCATGGTGAATTAATCCAATGACGAAACAAACAATTACGACAAAGATCATTTTTTTCTTCATGGGAACCTTCTGTATGGACTCAGTCGCTTGATTCCATCTTGAAATTCAAATCATTTTACGCCTGATATAATTTTGTCTTTACCAGTTAATCCGATATTTGAAACGCTTGGGGATGTTCCCAGTCGAGTCCTATAATCTGATTCATGGGAATGGGCCCCTTGTCGAGAATCAGCACTGCGCGCAATCCATCGGTAAAGTATGGATCGCCGGTCAGGTTCTGCCTCGGTCTGAAAGGCGTTGCCCGCTCCGTCCCTTTGACAAAGCCGACTTTGGCAAGCGTTTGAGAGAACAACAAATCCTCGATGACAGCATGGCGCGCTTCGTCGATATCCGGATCAATTTTGTGGGTGACCGGCGGCCAGGTTTTTGTGGTAAACCGGACCCCAATGTCGCGGCTGACCTGCCCGACGAATACCGGTTTGCCTTCAAACCGCATCGGGCTGTACCATAGGCGTAGGTGGTTTCTTTCGTGAATACTACGGCGTGGTTTCTGGCGCGCCAAATCCTGATGGCGATCGTATAAGTACAATGAGCTTACGGGCGAATATCGATATTGTTTTCCAAAAAGAAAAGACTTAATTGTTTTCCATGTGGCTGATGCGTAAGTCTCTTCAGCCGGCAGCCACCCGCGGCGGGAGAAAGTGGCTGCCACATCCAAAAAATCTCCGATGATTACCAAATTGATTGGATCTCCAAAACCTGTTCCTTCCTCGTTCGTCGTGCAACATGGCAAATTTTCGAGCGCTTTTCTTAATTCAGCCCCATCTAATTCTACAATCTCTTCCTTTGCATAGAGACTGTCGAAATCCACCATTTGATAGTCGACCCGGATACCGGGAATTTGAACAAAAAAGGTAAAAAATTTCATTTGTTTACTGGCAATCAAGTCGATTTGCACCACCTTTTCGCCTTGATCAAGATTTGTAAAAATAAAGCCTGAAACCGCCGTGTGAGGTAAAATGGGGTTTCTGAAACTCATTGATCTGAAATGGTTTTCCATTTTTTTTTGATCTGATCGACTGAGGCCGCCATGGACGGCGAAGGCCGTCTCGTTTGGCGAAAAATAATTCGGATCGGTTGCGGCTGAAATGAGATAATATGTTCGATCGCTGTGGTTTTCAACTTTCACCCAGACCGGTTGGATTTCTTTTAGGGCCAAATTTGCACTGAACAGCGCTTGGTTTTCCTCGGCGCTCGGCACGGCAACCGTTACGCGTACCTCATCATCATGTTTTGATGGGGAGTGATCTCGAAATCTGATCTCGTTAATCGAAGCGGGCTCAAAAGATGTAGACGTCACCGAAGTCGCACAAGCGATGAGTGTGGGCACAATCAGGCAAGATATTATTAACCATAATGCAATTTCGGCCGGAACGAACCGGCTAAACAAATTTTTTTGGGTTAATTGAAAAAGCTGCATTTTTTACGCTTTTCGCTTTTGTTAGTGTATTCATAAATTTGGATGATCAGCCTTGCACTAAATTTATCGGTAGTTTGGTCTGGTGAATTCAAGCTAAATTTTAATTTGCCAAAATACGTCATCGCCGTGTTTATTGAAATCACGGAACTGCAACAATTAGGCTTCTCTCTCGCGAAGCTTCTGGCAGGGGCCAGAGTCGGCGGTCCACCAGGACTCGTACCCGATCCGGGCACCAAATAAACATTCAGTTTCACAATGTTTTTTTCTGATAACATCAATAGTTCCGAGCCTCTCAATTTTTGACAGCGGTTCACCATGATAAGCACGTAATCAAGGGCTGACGGATTTTCTGCTGATTTCATTTTGAAACTATGTGCGAGGTGATCGTTCGTCGAAATCACATCTCTTCCTCGACCGGCAGTATGCTGATAAACCAATCCTCTATGCGTTGGAAAACTGAATCAGCGGGTTGAGAATCGAGTACAATGTCATCGGCAACCCAGACAATCTTCCCGTCGTCGTCCGTTTGTAGGTGCCAGGCGTTGCGCTTGTGAAAGTCGATCGCAAGTTTTTCACGCAGACGCTGGTTCAATTCGGCGCCTTGAATGAAAATGCCGATTTCCGTGTTCTGGTGCAATGATCGTGGATCAAGATTTGTACTGCCGATGAACACGTGGTCCCGGTCAAAAAGTATCAGTTTGGCGTGCAGACCGAGTTTTTTGTTATCGACAGGGCTTCGCATATAGATCGATCGATCTTTTGCCAGCGCGCGCACCTCATGAAGATCTGCGCCGTGCCCCATGAGCCGCTCTACGTGATTTCGGTAAAAGCTGTGGGCTGGAACATGATTGTTAGAGCGCAGGGAATTCGTGAGGATTCGTACGCGGACGCCGCGTGATTCAGCGCGTTCGATGGCCGCCTCCAGCTCCGGAGTCGGTATCAGGTAGGCTGATACTAATATCAGCTCTTCATTCGACCGGTCTATCCAATCAACGAGCGCATGTGCCAGTTGGTTTGGCAACTCATTCGCAGCCGCCGGATTCTGCTGGGCCGGATCATCCGCTATCACGCTGGCTTTGCCAGGAGCTGCAGAGCGGGCAGCCGATAACCACATGCTGCGTCTTGTCATCTGATTTTCTTCTAATCCGCGTTCGATAGTTTCTTTCAGCCGCACCATCAAGACATCCGGTTTATTTTCAGGCGAAGAAAGATCGAGTAGCCGATCTGCGGGAATCGACCAATAGTTGTTCCAATAATCGTCAAAGCGGCTACTGATGGATTCGACAACCGGGCCTGCGGTTAGGACTTCCATGTCCCGGAAATTGGCGGTTACATGATCGCCGAAGTATTCGTCTGCAATGTTGCGGCCGCCTATGATGGCCGTGCGATTGTCCGCAACCAACACCTTGTTGTGCATGCGGTGATCGAGACGGTAGAACTCACCCAAGTTCATCACTTCTCTTAGAAAGATGCTATCATAGCGGCGCCCGAAAGGATTGTATATGCGGTATTCAATGTTAGGATGTTGATCGACGGCAAAAATTGTATCGCTTTCACCTACCGTAAAAAGGTCGTCCAAGAGCAGCCGCACGCGAACACCACGGTCAGCCGCATCGAGAATGTGCCGTAAGACCGTAAGCCCGGTAGTGTCTTCCAGCCACAGGAACGTCTGAAGGTCAAGGGAACGCGTCGCACTGTCGATTAGCCGCAGTCGCCATTCGATCGCTTCATCGCCGGAATTGAGTAGTTTGAACCAATTGCCGGGGCGTTCGGCTGCAAGTGCAATCCAAAATTCGGTCTCGGCGGGCTTCAGCGCTGTTTCGTCTGGAAGATCAACCGGCTGAATGGTGGCACACCCGGAAAAGATGATTACTATGCCCGCAATTAAGCCCCATAGATTGATTCTATAGG
>JASFFJ010000484.1:0-6122 GCA_050124355.1 Desulfobacterales bacterium
AATAAATACTTCGCAACCGTTCAGCTGACATGCAAGGAATTATTGACTCACTATGTCAATTTCGTGACTGCTGGATCAAGGTCAAAGATTAACGCTGCAATTCCAATTCTGCACAACCCTATAAAATATTGTTATTATTATAAATAATTTTTTACTACGGGGATCTTGAGTTGGTACGTTTCTTGCTTTAAGTAAGAATACATTTAAATAAAAAAATTGTGAGGAGATTGAGTCATGTTAAAAAAAGTTATTTTTTTCTTTGTAATGGGTATTTTCTTGGTCAGTTGTGCAACCGTACCAACCACATCGTCACCGGCAAAGGCCCCACAGGAAATTGTTGTAAAGGTTAAAGCGGCCGAACCAACGAAAGTTACTGTTGAAGATGGTCAAAAAGAACGGGTAAACAAATCCATGGAGGTACCCAACCCGGAGGGGCGTCTTTCCCAGCTGTCGTTCATTTCAAGCGACAAGGCCTTTGTTAAAATCTTTTCAGGACTGTCGGTGGCGGATGTGACCCGCTTGTGGAACGATCTTGTTGTCCTGGAAAATAACACAAAGATCCGCGACGTGAATTTGTTCATCAATTCCCCCGGCGGCGATGCGTTTTCAGGATTAGCTCTGGCAGATCAAATCGAGCGGGCCAGAAGAAAAGGCTTTAAAATTACGGCCCATGCCTCCGGTATCATTGCCAGCGCGGCCGTTCCGGTTTTTGCGGTTTGCGATACTCGTCTGGCTGCGCCGGGAACCATTTTCATGGTTCACGAAGCCGCCCTGTGGAAATGGCCGGGGCGTGAAACCGCTTCCGATATTCGCTCCCAAAACGATTTAATGCATCTTTTGCGTGATCGCTATATCGGAAAACTCGTCGACAATTCCAAACTGAACAAAACAAAGTGGGAAGAACTGGAAAAAAAGACCACCTGGTTTAGTGCCAACAAGGCGTTGGACTGGGGGTTGGTAGACAGCATAGAATAGGCACTGATAACCGAATATATCTAAGATGTTGCGTGCGAAATTGACTCAAGCTTCTCTCCACCTCAGATCGGACCGTTCGCACGGGAATTAAATTAAAAGGTCGTTAAAGTAAACTGTACTTTAACGACCTTTTTTGGTTTCATGGAAATATCTTGCCTGGATTCAGGATCCCATTGGGATCAAACAGCGATTTAACGCGTTTCATCCATTGCAGGCTGGTTTTATGTTCGGCAGCCATGTATTTTCTTTTACCCAGCCCGATGCCATGCTCTCCGGTGGCGGTACCACCCAACTCTATGGATTTGGATACGAGACGCTGGGAGATTTCTTTGACAAGATCCCATTGTTTCTGATCACCTTTTTTAGCGAGAATGTTCAAATGCACATTTCCATTGCCGGCATGGCTGATGTAATAGCTACTCAGGTTGGTTCCGTCCAGTTCCTTGCGAATCTCAGTGATTAATGCCGCATAGGTGGTTATGGGTACGGCAACATCCAGAATCATAATGTCGCAATCTGGATGATTGCGGGGAATCATTTCACCCAATGCATGGCGTGCTTTGAAGATGCGATCCCTTTCCGGTCGGCCCAAACCCGCTTGAAAATAGCTGCATCCTTCTGTCTTGCAGACTTCTTCACATAGTTCCAAGACTTCCGCCAATTGACCGGTGGTGGCGCCGTGAAATTCGACAAAAAGCGTCGGAGAAACGGTCAACTCCAACCCTTCTTCTTTATTCATCAGATCAATGCACCTCGGACCCAGCAACTCTAGTGCGGCTGGATTGAGTCCCCCGCGCATAATTTCAAATACTGCCTTGCCGGCGGTTTCCATCGACGGAAAGGTTGCAATGGCCGCCGAAAACTCCGCCGGCAGGCTGGCTAACCGCACTGTGGCACCCACAACGACCCCCAGGGTGCCTTCAGAACCGACAAACAGCCGAATCAAATCATAACCCGAAGAGGTTTTGCTTGCCCGGGTGCCCAGCTCGATTCTTTCTCCATCGGCCAGCACAACCGATAATTTTAGCACATAGTCCTTGGTTGAACCGTAATATATCGTGCGAGTCCCGCTGGCATTGTTGGCGATCATCCCGCCCAGGGTGGCCCGGGCTCCGGGATCCGGCGGGAAGAACAAACCGGTATGCCTTAATTTTTCGTTCAAATCCTGGTAAACCACCCCAGGTTCAACATCGGCCTGGAAATCCTCTTCTCGAATCTCCAAAATCCGGTTCATTTGGGAAAAATCCAGCACAATACCTTTTCTGATTGGAATGGGGTTGCCTTCAAGGCTTGAACCGGAGCCCCAGCCTGTCACTGGAAGCCTATTGCTGTTGGCATATTTTAACACGGCAGATACTTCGGATGGATTTTGCGGCCATATGACGGCTTCGGGACGGCAGGGCGGATGCCTGGATTCATCCTGGGCGTGTAAGTCAAGAACCGATTCTCCGGTGGATAACCGGTCCGGTGATACCATCACTTTCAAGTTATCTAAATGGGTTTGGGTCAACGAATTAAATTTCAATTTAGCCTCCATATTACGGTGTGGATTAAGCGGAAATTGTTAAAATTAAATTTGTCGCTTACGTGTTCAATAGTCCGTAAATATTATTAATATACTATTCTTAGCAGATAATGACCTTTGTTTTACACCATTATGTCCGGTAGTAAAAGGATTTTAAGAAAAAAGGCCAAAAACCACAAACCGACCCTAAAATATTGACCGGAATAGTTCTTGACTTCCAAAGACATATGCAGGTAATAACCTTTTGATACTTAATGAACCCTCTTCAGCTGACGTTGAAATCTTCATCCGAAGGTTGGCATATCCCAAGAACTAAACGTTTAACAAGTGTGCCTGGGGATAAAATCACATAATTAATCCACGAAGGGAGGAAAAATACCATGAGTGCGAAACGCTTTTCGATAGGTGGCTTGGATCGGAGAACCTTCTTGAAAGTTTCCGGAGCTGCCGGTCTGGGTATGGCAGCTTCAACATTTGGTGTCCCCAAGTTACTGCGTGCAGCCCCGCCACCGATTAAAATCGGCTCGGTGCAGCCGGCCACCGGGCCTTTGGCCGTTATCGGCGTGGGTCAGCGCCGTGGGAATCAGCTGGCTGTCGATTACATTAACGCCATGGGCGGGATTAAATCTATGGATGGTGCCAAACTCGAATTGCTTTTGGGAGACAGCGAAAGCAAACCTGAAATTGGGCGCTCGGAAGCCGACCGGTTGATTAAAGGTGGGGCCGTCGTAATGACCGGGCCCTTTCAAAGTGGCGTCGCCCTGGCTATCTCTACCCTTTGTGAGCAGCGCCAGATACCATTTATGATGGATGTCGCCGCTTTGGATAAGATTACCGATAAGGGCAAAAAATTCACTTTCCGAGTTTTTATTACCGTTACGGGACTTCTGAACGGTGGCATCAAATACCTTAAAATGGTCACCGAAATGAAGGGTGTCATGCCCAAGCGTGCGGTGGTGACCAACACGGCCGATGCCTTTGGCAAGGGTATGTCTGGCGGGTTTATAAAATTCATGGAGAAATCCGGACTTCCCATTGAAATTGTCGATCGCGTCCAATACCCACTGGGGATACATGATCTATCCGCCGAAGTAGCCCGCATAAAAGCCGCTAAACCCGACATTCTTTTCCCCGTCTCCCGGCCTGGGGACGGCATCATCCTGGCCAGGGAGCTTTATAAACAGCGGGTGGAATTGATGGGTATTTACGGCCCGGGTTCCCCCGGCTGGTACGAACCAGATGTTATAAAAGATCTGGACAAGCTTATTTATTACGTCATGATCAACGTGCCTTGGATAAACCCCAAGAGCCCGGTCTACCAGCAGGCGAATGCGGCCTTCCAAAAAGCGCATAATCGCTATCTGGATACCAATAGCGCCTATGCCTATGCCGGCGTGCAGGTCATCGCTGATGTTCTGGAGCGTGCCGGTTCGACGGATCCTGAAAAATTCCTGGTAGCAGCTCGTCAGACAAACTTCAAGAATCACCCGGTGGTCGGCGGTCCGATCACATTTGACGAAAAAGGAGATAACACAGGCGCTTTAACAGCCCTTATTCAGGTACAACCGGATGACGATCTTCTCAAGCGCGTCAAAATTGTGGCGCCTAAAGAGTTTGCCCAATCCGACAAGATTATCTTTCCGGCGCCTCAACTCTGGGAGCGATAACCACATTGGATATAAATCTGGCAGTCCAGTTAACCATCCAGGGAATTCTATTAGGAGGGATCTATGGCTTAATCGCCTTGGGTCTCTCCTTGATTTTTGGTGTTATGGGGGTCATCAATTTTGCCCATGGGCAAATGATGGTCATGGCCATGTACGTGTCCTACTGGATTTTCGTGCTATTTGGAATCGACCCCTACCTTTCTTTGGTGATTGTCGCTGCAATTATTTTTGTATTGGGATATGCGGTTCAATCCTCGCTGGTCAATCGTATTCTTGATTATCCTGAAGCCATACAGGTGCTCCCGCTGGTTTCCCTGGGGCTGGTTCTGGAAAATTTTGCACTATTGCTTTGGGGACCGGATCACCGCAGTCCCCAAACTGCCCTGAGTCTCAAAACTTTTTGGATCGGATCGGTGATGATAGATGTGTCGCGTCTGATTGCCTTCGTTCTGGCCATTGTTATCACGATTCTCATATTTGGGTTTCTGAAAAAATCCAATATCGGAAAATGTATCCGGGCGGCTGCCGACAACCGAACGGGTGCGATCTTGGTGGGGATTAATGTCGACCGGATCAATAACACCTCGTTTGCTTTGGGAGCCGCTACGACCGCCGCCGCCGGCGTGCTTCTCTTACCGCTGATGCCGGTTTCGCCGCACATCGGCCATGATTTCACGCTAACCGCATTTATTGTTGTCATCCTGGGAGGAATGGGAAATTTATTGGGCGCTCTGGTCGGCGGCCTCATTCTGGGCGTGGCTGAATCAACATCCACCCTATTTCTGCCGGCAACACTCAAACAGGTGGTCAGCTTCAGTATTTTGATCATCATCATGTTATTTCGACCCCAAGGACTCTTCGGGGGGAAGAAATGACCCGTTTTTACCTGTTCCTCGCAATAATATTAACGATTCTCCTGTTGCTTCCCCTTTTTTTGGACAACTATATCCTGGGCATTTTTGTCATGATTTTCTATTGGGCCTATGTCGGGCAGACTTGGAATGTGTTGACCGGTTACACAGGCCATATATCCCTGGGACATGCGCTCTATATCGGCATCGGGGCATACGCCACCACCTATCTCGCCATGACCTTCGGCCTGACGCCTTGGATCGGCATGTTTCTCGGCGGATTCATCGCCGCGGTAATCGCCCTTTTCTTAGGGTTTCTCGGATTTCGGTTTGGGCTTCGTGGGGTTTATTTCGTTATTTTAACCATCGCCTTTGCCGAAATCACGCGCCTGACGATATCGCACATCGAGGCATTGGGGTCTTTTACAGGGATATTCCTGGATTTCAATCCGTCATTCTGGAATCTTCAGTTCAGGGGCAATCAACCTTACTATTACATATCCTTGGGCTTCATGGTGGCCTCGCTCGTCGTGGTGCGCCTGATTGAAACTTCCAAGCTGGGCCGCTTCATGGTCGCCATCCGGGAAGATGAAGAAGCTGCCCAGGCGTTGGGCGTCAACACCTTTAAATACAATATGATTGCCATCGCAATCAGTGCGTTTATGACCTCGTTGGCCGGTGCTCTTTATGCCAACTATATTTTTTATCTGCACCCCAACACCTTGTTCGGCATGTCAACCAGTATCGAACTGATCCTGCGGCCGATTGTCGGTGGGCTTGGAACGCTTTTTGGGCCGGTTATCGGATCATTTATTCTAACGCCGCTTTCGGAAATATCCCGGGCATATTTTGCCAAAGGCGGTCTTGAAGGGCTGCACCTGATACTCTACGGGGTTTTGGCCATTCTGGTGGTGCTTTTCATGCCTAAAGGAATCATTGTGTATGTAAAGAAATTTTTGAATCCGATTTTGAAGACGATCATATGAGTATATTATCGGCAGATAACCTGACCAAAAATTTCGGCGGTCTGATGGCCGTGGGCAATCTCTCCTTTGAACTGGAAAAGGGAGAGATTCTGGCGCTAATTGGCCCCAACGGAGCAGG
>JASFFJ010000485.1:0-6120 GCA_050124355.1 Desulfobacterales bacterium
TTTTCAACAACGGTTCAAGCGACCGCTTTTTCGTATCGGTAAAACGACGGCCGAACGTCGACTGGAGGTTGTCTATGCCAACGGCGCATCCAGAGCAATTTCGCCCCGGGGTTGGGACCACTTTAAGCGGGATTGAAGATTGAAGATTGACGATTGAATATTTAGGTCCGACGGTGGAATCAATTATTAAAAAAGATCATAAAAAAGGCGGAGCGAAGCCTCCGGCTCGCAGGGGTTGTAGCGCCTACGCCTTGGAGAGCGAAATCCACAGATCTTCACTCTTCAATCTTACCCCAGCAAAAGATAATAGGCCGAAGTGGAAATAGCCCAAATGAGCACCACAACGGTGCCAATCAAACAGACGCCGGCCAGGGTTTTATGAAAGAAATTTTCTCTCTTTTTCTCATGGTACCCCAGCAGATAACCGAAAATAATTCCGGCCAGTATGCCTCCGCCATGGCCCCAATTGTTAATCCCCGGCACCACCAATCCAAAGATAAAGAGAAATACCACCCACACGCCAACTTGACGGTATAGGTTTTTGCCATATACACCGCCGCGACTTTTACCATAGTAAAGGATAGCCCCTACCAACCCACATACAGAGGCCGAAGCGCCGATGGTCAAATACACGCCGGCCATGTAAGAAATCCAGAATCCGACAATACCGCTGAGGGTGTAGATGGCAAACATCCGAGATACCCCGTACTCACGGTTGGCAACGGTAGCCAACTGATTAAAGGCTGCCATATTAAAAAAAATGTGCAGAATCCCGCCATGAAGGTAGCAAGCCGAAATAAGGGTCCAAAAACGGTGGTACTGATCGATGGGAACGGTTCCGGTAGCGCCGAGCAACTTGAGGATCGAATCTGAGGGTGAGAGAAATAAGAGCGGATGTGGGGAAAATCCAGTGGATTTGGGATCAAATAAAATGGAAAGGATAAACATGCCCACATTCATACAAATGATGAGTTTGACAAATTTGCTTGGGTCACGAAATCCCCGGGTCCAGACGTTATTTTTCAGTAACGATGCTGGTTTGGTTATACCGCAATACGGACATTTGGACTCGGACGCGCTGATAAGCTTTCTGCAGTTGGGGCAAAGAATGGATTGTCGTTGATAGTTTGCCATGGATTCAGGTGATAAGCTGCTAATACGATCTATTTTACCGGAATCCGCCTTCCTAAATTATTCCGAGGCCCATTTCAAGGGGTCCGGTATCAAATACCCGCTCATATAAGTTTCAGGGCGGCCGCAGGGCCACCCTGAAAAGGAGGTTGTTATGAAGTTTACCAGCAGCTTGCCTCTCAGCTGCTTACTCTACAATAATACCGATCCCAGATTGGTCAAGGTTTTCGCTCCTAACCGTCGACCCCTGAGCCCATATCCAGGTTGAATCCATTTTGGCAGCTATTTAAATTCTCACGCAAAGACGCCAAGACGCAAAAAAGTTAGGAAAAACTTAGCGGCTTTGCGTGAGATACCTATTGTCAGATCATAATAGCGACAATAACTTTGATGTTACCCTAACCCAGGGTCCTTTCCAATTGACAGGTTACACTCATTACATTATGATAGCACCCTGTAGTACACAAGGCGGACGAAACCTTCACCGGAACCCCCACACTTTTTTGGGGTCTTAAAGGCAAACTTGAGCGAATATTCCATTTGAGCTCTAATTCAACTGGTCGTTCCAAGATTTTCCGCATATCCTATGACACAATTGAATCGGCAAAAAAAACATATCAGCCATCGACAGACAGTTTTGAGTCTGGCCATACTAACCATTCTCATCATTATCGGTGCTGGCGTAATAACGGCTCAGTACAGCTATAATCCGGCGGTGCTGCAACAAGATGCCCTTGTGCCGACGGTGGAAAAAATCAGCGATACCTCTCCCCCGACTGCCGACAAATTCTTTTTGCCGCTGCCGCAAGGTCTGGTGCCCCTCACGGCAAGCGAGGTTTTTGATGCGCAGAATCTTTCTGATAAAATAAATGGCAAGGCGGAACTATACTTATCTGCTGGTTTTGTCCGTCTGGTCAGTCAGCGTTTTAAAGATGAACGAATGTCTGATCTGTGGATAGAAGTTTTCATTTACGATATGGCCAACGGTCACAATGCTTTTTCGGTATTCAGTGCCCAGCGACGGGAAGATGGCGTTCCGCTGGAAATGACGCTGCATTCTTACCGAACATCCAATGCGCTTTTTTTGGTTCATGGCAGTTACTATGTAGAAATAATTGCATCCGAAGCATCCGAGCGAGTCGTCCAACCCATGGAATTGCTGGCCGACAAATTCATCCGCAACACCCCCACAGAAACGGTCGCCATCAATGAAATGGAGTTGTTCCCGCAACAAGATCTCGTTGCAGACAGCATGGCCTTGGTCTCCTCGGATGCCTTTGGCTATGAAGGTTTGGACAAGGTCTACACAGCCGAATACGACCTGGATGGTGCCGGCCTGATGGCATATTTCTCCCGCCGGCAAACAAACGATGATGCTGAGAAAATATCCGCCGCCTATCGGAATTTTTTGGTAAATTTCGGCGGGCAAGTGCTGGAAATTCAGCTCCCGATCAAGGATGCCCAACTGGTGGAAATCCTGGACACCTATGAAATCATTTTTTCTTATGGAACGTATATGGCCGGTGTTCGGGAAGCGGAAAATATTGAGCAGGCGAAAAAACTGGTCCTTCGATTATTTAGCCGCATAAAAGAGGTAAGCGATGAATCCTGACCCACCGAACCAGACCGTGAACAGGCGGCAATTTCTGGTCCGTTCTGCAAAGGCCTTAACCGCTGTCGCCGCTGCCAGTGTCGCAGGTTTCTGGTTTCATGATACCAAGGGCCCCGACCGGCCGGGAGATCATCATTCAGACCTTCGCCTGCCGGATTTTTCCATTGAGGACCTGAAAGCCAAAATGAGTATAGTCCGCGGCCAGGACCGGGTCGGCGCTTTGCGTCTGGCTCTAAAATCTATGGGCGGAATCGGCGCCTTTATAAAAAAAGGCGATCATGTCTTGCTTAAAGTCAATGCCGCTTTTGCATCTCCTGCCATGCTGTCGGCAACCACGCATCCGGCGATCGTCGCAGCGCTAACCTCCCTTTGCTATAGCGCCGGTGCTGCATCGGTTGTGGTAACGGACAATCCCATCAACGACCCTGCCAGCTGCTTTAACCTGACCGGGATCGCCGAAGCCGCCCGCAGCAATGGCGCCAGCGTCATATTACCACGCGCTGAGTTATTTGAGTCTCTGACCGTGCCACAGGCAAAATTGATCCGGAGCCGGCCAGTCCTCTACGAACCGCTGGTAGGAATTACCAAACTTATCGGTGTGACACCGGTCAAGGATCACCACCGCAGCGGGGCATCCATGGTCATGAAAAACTGGTACGGGCTTCTCGGGGGTCGCCGTAATATTTTTCATCAGGATATCCATACCATTATCATGGAACTGGCCATGATGGTAAGTCCGTCTCTGGTCATTTTGGATGGAACCACGACCATGATGACCAACGGACCCACCGGCGGCAGTCTGTCGGACCTCAAACAAACCAATACGATGATTGTCGGAACCGACCAGGTGGCTGTGGATGCATTTGGAGCGACCTTACTCGAAAAAACGCTCAACGATTTGCCATTTATCGGCATGGCTGAAGCCGCCGGCCTTGGAACGGCCGACTATCGTTCACTAAATCCGACGGAATTGTCATTATAGTGCATAGCGCCAAGTGCAAAGCGCCGAGCGTAAAAGTTAGGTGGCGATATAAGTAAATGTAATACCTTTAAAGCCCGAACTCTGAACTTTGAACCCTAAACCTTGAACCCTGAACCCAGAACTTTTTTTATGAGAATCATCACCACCCGACGGATCAGCCAGATATTCTTTTTTGTTTTATTTTTATTGTTTTGTGTAACCACGACGTTAGGTGATCAATGGTGGCAATTGCGTGGCTGGCCGGTAAACTGGCTCATTCAGCTGGATCCTTTGGTTGGATTGGCCACCATGCTGAGTACCCGCACCTTGTATGCCGGACTGCTGTGGGGTCTGGTCACGGTTGTCCTGACCATTGTTTTGGGCAGGTTCTTCTGCGGCTGGGTGTGTCCTTTCGGTACCATCCATCAAGTAGTCGGATTTATTGCCAACCGAAAAAAAACGGGCGCCGCCAAAATAAAGCTTAACCGTTATCGACCGGCACAATCCATCAAATACTGGATTCTGATTTTTTTGTTGACCACCTCAGCTTTAGAGGTGGCAATGGATCTTTTGCGTTTACCAGCAACTATACCATGGCTTTGGGGGATCCTGATTCTAGCCGTCCTGGCTTCCAGCGGGATCTTTGTCGTGCGTCGCAATCAATGGGATATAAAAAATTCGGCGATAGGGTTTGTGGGAGTTGTCGGTCTCTGGATCCTCTTAGGTTTCGTCTTTGACGGCAATCCTTCTTCATCAGTCGCATCTCTCCAAATCGGACTGCTGGATCCAATTCCACTGGTCTATCGTTCCATCAATTTGATCGTCCTGTCCCTCATCGACCAAACCGCCTTAAGGCTTGCCGCTGTCCCCCGGTTATATGACGGAACCGGGCTAATTGCAGCGGTATTTTTAGGGGCAATCTTTTTAAATCTGGTGATTCCCCGCTTTTACTGCCGTTTCATATGTCCTGCAGGAGCACTTTTTGGGATATTAAGCCATTTTTCCCTGTGGCGGATCGGCAAAATCAGCACTGAACGGCCCGATTGCCGCATTTGTGAAAAAAACTGCGAAGGCGCCTGCAACCCAACCACCAAGATTAGATTTAATGAATGCATATTGTGTGTCAACTGCATTAATGACTGTCGTCACGGATTGATGACATATCAGACGGTGCCTTCGGTGACCGGGGAAATTCCGGGAACCAATTTGTCCCGTCGCCAATTTTTGACGGCCACCGTATCCGGGGCCGCCGCCATCCCCATGCTGCGGGTAAGCGGATCTTTAGGATCCAACTGGAATCCCGCCGTTGTGCGTCCGCCGGGAGCGTTGCCGGAATCTGAATTCCTCTCACGGTGTATCAAGTGCGGCCAATGCATGCGCGTCTGTCCGACCAACGTTATTCATCCGGCCGGTCTGGAAGGCGGATTTGAAGGCTTGTGGACCCCGGCACTCAATTTCCGTATTGGAACCAGCGGCTGCCAGTTCAAATGTGTTGCCTGTGGCAATCTTTGTCCGACGGCGGCCATCCGGCCCATTAGTCTGGATGAACGATTGGGCCGAAACCGATTCAGCGATCAGGGGCCGATTAAAATCGGAACCGCATTTATAGACCGCGGTCGCTGTCTGCCGTGGGCCATGGACAGGCCCTGCATCGTCTGCCAGGAAATCTGCCCGGTCAGCCCCAAAGCGATCACCACCCGCGAAATATTTAATGATATCGACACCGGCTCTACCCTGCTGGTAGCAAAAGCCGATACCTCCTATTTAGAGTTTCAGACCTCGCAGCTTGAGTCAGGCAAATACACCACCGGCGATTATTACTGCACCCTAGCGCCTTATGCCGATGATCGCCGACGACGAATCATCAGCAACTGGGAGAGAGGTTTGAAGGTCGACAGTGAAATTCCCTTTGACCCGCCACCGTCATTGGGCACTCAGGTTCAAATTCAGATACGGCTTCAGATACCGTATGTGGACCCCCAAAAATGCATCGGTTGCGGTATCTGCCAACATGAATGCCCGGTCCCTGGCAGGCGGGCAATCCGGGTGACGGCCGATGGAGAATCCCGCGACCGCAGCCATTCATTGCTGTTACAAGGATAATTCAACTCGTAAAATGGGACTACCCGAATTATAAAAACGACATGAAGGATGCCATGATGAATAAAATAAGTCGTTACTTTACTCGCAGAACCTTTCAATTAACTTAATTATCCGGGGAGGAAAAATATGTCTGCTAAAAACAAATGCTGGTCCCGCCGGGACTTCATAAAGACCGCTGGAATAACCGGCGCCGGTTCACTGTTGGTTCCGGCGATACAACCGGCCGAGGCCGCCGACAAAACACTCCAGGTACCGACCCGCCCATTCGGCAAAACCGGAGCGGAGGTTTCTATTCTTTCACTGGGCGGCATGT
>JASFFJ010000486.1:0-6119 GCA_050124355.1 Desulfobacterales bacterium
TATGCGTTGGGTGTTCCCCTTTCTGGTGATAGCCGGTTTCGGGAGTCCCGGGTGTCTGCAGATTGCGGACGCCAGCTTTTCTTGAAAACCATTGGCGTTCTCTGCAACGATTTCATCGCCCCCCATGACAGCGGGTCGATCATATTTTTTTATCAATCAATTTTTGAAACAAATAGGGCAGACACGCTTCAGCGGGCATGGGTTTACCGGCCAATAGGGAGTGCGTATCTACCCATTCTCTTTTATTTGCCTGGATATAGGTTTCTAGATCATGGGCCTCCATAAAATTCCTGGTTCTTTCAGCTACCTGTTTTCTGGCCGCACGATAGATGTCAGGATAATTCTTCATGAGGGCTGCGGCTGCAGAGATGTAATGAGACCATTTTCTATCCTCGATTGATATCGTTTCTATGCCCTCCGATCCGATCATGGAAAAATAGTCGTCACGGTTAAAAAAATATACAAAGACATCCAAATAAAATTTGGCCATTTCCAGAACACTGGATCCAAACAATGAATTAAAGGCATCGTCATCTATGTAGGCATCGGCCAGATACATAAAGTCTTTGTCCACATAGTTGTTATTATACATTTCCTTATAATCACATATCTCCTTGACCTTCGATGCATTCCGATGAAAACCGATACAGTTGACAACCACATCCGCCGCTAACCGGTGCTGGTGGTCTACAATGACGCCATTTTCATACATGCCGGTAATGGTGCCGGTAATCGTCGCGATTTTTTTTAGATAGTGACCGATGAACCAGATATCCGAGACACTGATGGTGTGCCCGTCATGTTTTATTTTACCCATCCAGCACTCCGGTTGGGTTGCGCCGCTTTGATCATACAATTTTTTCCAATACAGCATATTTCTCATATTGCTTTTATTATCGTGTCTGAAATTTTCATCATAGGGGGTTGTAAAATTCAGGTAGTCTATGATTTTGGGACAGACCGTACCATGTCTTCTGCAGACGACGGTAACATGACGGGCGCCGCCTTCCAATGCCGTCCTGGCATTTTCGACGGCAAAAGCCCCCATCCCGACTATCGTCACGTTCTTATTTCGCCAGTCAAAATCTTCCACCGCATTGGATATCCCTGAAAGAATTTGCCCTTGATAACTATTTTGGTTTTCCCAATTAATTTCTCTGGGGGCTCCGACCCGATCATTGATAGCTAAGATCACACCTTTGCTTGTGACCGTATGCTTTTTTTGGTTACAGGTCATATTTATCTGGTATGAGTTGTCTAGTTTATCGATCCAATCTACTTCAGTATTTAAGAAAAGATGATCAGAGATATTGCTGGCTAGCCGGGAAATATCTTCCAAAATTTCCCTCGTCGTAGAATGGTCCCGATTCGTTCTCATCTTTTTTTCAATGATTCGATAAGCACCTTCTGAGGTATTCACCTGAGAGGTGCTGTTTGCGTACGCCGACCAAATTCCGCCAATGATATCTCTTTTATCCACAACACAAAGGGAAATCTTATTCTCGAGCAATTTATTGGCAGCATAGATGCCGGTCACGCCGGCACCGACAATGACCACATCAACCCTTTCAGGCAGTGGTCTGTTGGTTTTTAATTTCAATTTATGGTAGTCAAAAACAAATTTAGAATTGGCATAGGTATGGATGTTAGCCGCAATGGTGTTCGCATTGTCAGTATCTAGTTCAATTATATCCAGGTCGAATTCATCGGGGTCCAATTCTTCAAAACCTGACACAGCGCCACCAATTAAAAATAGTGCATGGGGGTAACAGGTAGATCTGATAGATTTTAGGTCAGACAATAACTCGACTACGGATTTTATATGTTCCTTTGTTAATATGTAAACATACGGCAGGTCGGCATATTTCCTTATTTCTTCTAAAGTTAGCTGAGCGCCGCTAGAATCAACGCTTAACACGTTGTCCAAGGATAACTCGATGTCAGAAAAATTTGCTATCCGTAAGTTCGTAAAAATATTTTTATTTTTCGGCAGGGTCATGGGATTTTCCTAAATATCTAGTAGTACTAGTATCTAATTTATTTTTAAACTTGCTAGTTTTGCACCTTCAACCAATGACTTTAATTTTAACCAGGCGATCTCGCCCGACACCCCGGCTGCGGAAGCAGTGGATGCAAATCCACAATCGGTTGACCCGATCACTCTATCAGGTCCCAGCAATTCGACAAAATTTAAAATGCGTTGAGCGACAAGTTCAGGATGTTCTATATTGTTGGAAGTGGTATCAATCACACCCGGTAATAAAATTTTATCTTCAGGAAACGCGGCGTTTTCAAAAATTTTCCACTCATGAGCATGACGATGATTACTGGATTCAATCGAGATGTATTTGGCATCAATCTTCATTACACTCTTAAAAATCTTTGCCAGATCTATATCACAATGATGCGTACCTGGATAATTTCCCCAGCAAATATGTGCTCTGCACCTATGTTCTTCAATGTTTGCCAATGCTCGGTTTAATTCACTGACATTCGCTTCAACCACTGATAAAAACATCTCATCTTCCAGGTGTTTAAATTTAGTATGCCGTCCCATTGCCAAATCAGGACAATCGATTTGTAAAAATACGCCATAACCACTTATAATTTCATATTCCTGCTTTAATATGGCAGTCAATTCTTGAAGATAGGTTTCGTAATTGGGATAGTATTTGTTTTCAAAGAATAACGCCACGGTACCGGGAGAGGGCGCAGTAAAGAATAATGCTGATGGCGCCGCCGGATATTTTTCTTTTAGTTCGCCAAATACACTCACCATCATATCTAGCTCTTCCCGCAAGGAACGCTCACCGATATATGAAAGTGGTTCTGAACAAGCTGGTAGTTTTACAGGTGCCCTCGGGTTCAGGGTTATCAATCCGTTGCGCCCGCTAAATTTTCTCGAATATTCCGGTAACTCTTCTAAATCTTTGGGTAGCGGCGCTATACCGGTATCAAAAAATCCGGATATTCTGCCAACCGTGGAACTGATATAGTCAGGTCTGGGCAATTCACCATTATTTATCAAATCGAGTCCCAACAACATCTGTTTTTCTATAATCTCAGTCAAATAGTTGCGCAAATCTGCATTTGTAACTTCTTGCTTCCTCAAATGCTTGATATGCATAGCCTGTGGGCGGGGCAGCGAGCCAACGTGTGTGGTTTTAATCTTCATGTGGGTGTTGACCTTCCTCTTTGATTGATTCATATCAAGGAATGAATTTCATCAATTAATTGATCGGGTAAGGGATATTCGAAAATTATATCCGGATCTATCTCTATATTTAATGATGATTCTAATTGCGATATGAGTGCCGTTACGCTCATCGAATCCAATCCCTGCTCCGTTAATTCAATATCATGATCTATCGTGTCAATATTGGTCAATTGATAGAATAGATCTTTTACCATTTTTTCGACATCTTCTCTGGTCAATGACGTTGTGCCGTCAAATTTATCGGGCATATCGGGTTTTTTATTTTCGACGGTTCCTGCATTATTGGTATTAAGATTTAACTCATCATTTTCATTTGATAATTTTTCAAGATCATTTTGATGATAATGTTGAGGATATACTGATTTGCTCCGATCAAAAGGAATTGCAATGTTTTCTATTTTTTTTCTGACCGCATCGTCCACGCCTTTAATGATGACATGGGCATTTGTGCCGCCAAAACCAAAACTGCTGACCCCTATATTGGCTTGATGATTGATCTCGGTTTTTTGGGAAACGACATTGAGTTGATATGAGTCAAAATCAATGTACTCATTGGGTTGATTATAGTGCAGATTTGGGGGGATGAAGCCATAATGCAATGCCAATACTGATTTTATTAAGCCGGCGATACCGGCGGCAGATTCCAAATGGCCCATATTAGATTTGACCGACCCTAGATAACACTTATTTTTTCGATCTTTTGCAATGGTGTTTTGAATCGCAGTAATTTCAATCGGATCACCTATTTTTGTACCGGTGCCATGACATTCCACATAGGATATATCTTGGGGCGCAATCGCTGCATCTTCGCAAGCATCCATAATCAACTCTGTTTGCGCATCCGGATGGGGCGCCGAAATAATTTGCGATCGTCCGCCATTTTGATTGATGGATGAACCCAGCAATTCAGCATAATAGGTATTCACCAAACGCTTATTTACCAATAGAACCAAACCGCCGCCTTCCGCCCTGACGTATCCGTTGGCGGTATTGTCAAATGCTTTACACCGGTCATCTTTGGATAAAAATCCGGAATTTCTCATCGAACTGGTAAAAGCATTTCCCCAAATCATATTCACCCCGCCGGCGATCGCATAATCTACTCTACCGTCTTCGATGTCTTTGGCGGCATAGTGAACCGCAACCAATGAAGAAGAACAGGCGGTGTTGGATACCCAGCTTGGCCCCCTGAGATCATAGTGATAACTTATCCTGGCTGCAATCATGCTTGGATTGGTCCCGGTTGGATAATAAACCGATCCGCTATCACCGGTAAACTCTTGATTCCATACCCCTAGATAGACGCCGATTCGTTTCTTGTCCAGTTGGTCTGCATCAATGCCCGCATCCTTCCAAAGTAATTCCGTCAATTCTAACGCCAAAATCTGTTGTGGATCCATAGTTTGAGCTTCGGCTTCCGGAATATTGAAGTATCGATAGTCAAACTTTGAAATTTCATCACCTAAAAAACCGGCTTCCAAAGCGCCTCTGTTAGGATTTATTTTAACTTGGTCTTCTTTGCTCAATAAAGCATCCCAAAATTGGGTTAAGTTCTCTGCAGCTGATGGAAATTTACAGCTCATTGCAGATATGACCACATCATTTTTTTGATATTTTAAACCCTGTGGTAATTGTATGTCGGTTGATTTATCGATTCCGAAGCGATCAATTAGTTGATTGATGGTTTTAAATCGATAAAAGTCCTGGGGGGCTAGTGATGGGAAATACTTCTGTAAAAATACTGAAAATTCGGTAAAAGTCAGTGACGTGAATCCTTGATAGGCCAGTGAGGACTTAAAATCTAATTGTGGTCTAAATTCTTTGATGGCAGCGGTTAATTTTTTCAGGAAAAAACTTTGATCGAGCTTTTTTCTCTGGTACAGGATCCATTTTATTTCATCCTCTCCTCTAAACATCGAAGATACATAGGTATAGTTATCAAAAATTTCACAACATTTATCGAGGACAGGATGAAAACCGATTTCAATTATTTCTAGCTGATACTGATTAAATTCTTCTTTGATGGTTTGCATGGAACGGATAAAATCTATCGTGCTGGTCAACCAATTGCGCCAATGGGCGTCGTCCAGCTGATTCTCAAAATTTGTTGTAACTCCTGACACAAATTTTACATCGCCGGTTTTATTGGATTTAAGCATTCTGATTTTATCAATGTATTTACTGTAGTGCGGGTGATGCCAAGGATGGGGGAGTCTCATTTTGATGAAATCTGAATTTTTTTTCATAAAGTTCATCATTTCATCCGGATATCCGCTCAATGTCACATGCTTTTTGGTATCATCTATAAAATTGAAGGAGGAGAGGTTTACCGACAACTGATCGATTTGCTGATCTGATAATTTGCCATGCAGCATCACACCATCTAAGCGTGCCGCGACTTCTCCTATCTGGTAGGTCAATAGGAGAATATCTTCCAAAGAATATAACCCGGCTTGAAAAGCGGCAGTCAATTCGCCAATGCTATGGCCAATGACAACATCCGGCTGGTATCCCCACTGACCCCAAATATCCGACAGGCATATTTGAGATACGACAGTCAACAACGGACTCGTAGGGCATCTATGCTGATCGATTTCACTTTCCCATATCTCTTCTAAATTTAACCCTAATTTCGAGCTTAAAATGGTGTCTATCTCTGACCAATATCTTGATTGTTTTAACAGAACAGATTTACTCTCACCACTTTTGGTTCCTTCACCCGAATACAGAAAAACAATTTTTTTCATCTTATTGACCTCAATCCATCGCCTCTAACCGGCTGTTTCTCAGAAACCATATTCTCAAACGAACGATCTACAAAAAAACCTCCCAAATAGGAGGTTTGCTGCCATTTGTCATGGTCGACCTCATGTTTCCCTCACGGGACTGGAATTAGCACCTT
>JASFFJ010000487.1:0-6112 GCA_050124355.1 Desulfobacterales bacterium
TGCCAGGGAATTCAGCTGGGCTGAGCAGGTATATCAGGCCGGTGACACCGTCGCGATAGTCGCGGTCTACAAAAACTTGCCGCATCATCTACAATACAGTGTCGATCAGTTATTCCTGGCAGAGTATCGAAAAAAGCTCTTTAGGGTTCCTCTGTTTGAAGCTTCAATGCTTCTACTGTCAAGCGGATGCTTGCCGGCCTTTCACTCTTTGTACGAGCGATCAAAACGGTTGTATTCCGATAGTTGCTTTGATCTCAAACAACAAAAGGCATTGGATTATATTTCATCCAGAAATCCGGAGGATATCGTCGTCTTGGTGATGCGATCCGGCCAATTGGTAGGAACGTTGACATTATTTCCTTTCAGCAGAAAACGGGATATACCGAGTTTGTCCTATCTGAGGATGGCGCCTTCTTTTGACAAACTGCCCGAGGTACCCGCCGTGGAAGTGGGAAGGTTCGCAAAAACGACATCCAATGGTAGTCACGACAGTTGTCAAGGCAATGATCTAATGAATACCATGGCAATGGCGGCCGCCTTTATCGTCACGAAAAATTTTATCCTGCAAAATGGATTGGTCCCCGCGGCCGACTCATATATGTGTGGCCACACATACGGATCACTTATCTCGAGTTTAAGTCGCTTTTTCCCAATGAGAATTGTCAAATCGGGAATTAATCCGGATATGCTCGAAGATGAAGGCAAAATCCATGGTATGGGAGTATATTATATTCAACGTCAGGTCCTTGGATCTTTCAAAAGTGCAGACGACTTGGTTTCAGTCATAAAAACTATCGAAAATTCACGCCCTGACATCGCCCATCGGATTAAACAACTATTGGAGTCGAATCTAAAGACGAATGGACTCAAATCGATCGAAAAATTTCAACCTGAAAAATTCAGGGTGCAGTTCTTTTACTTTCCTTGCTATCATCCAAAGACTGTCGCGGGCTTCAAAAGGCTGGAACAAGTGATCCAGCGGCTGACAGCCATAGGCAGCGGCACGCGGGGTGTGCGGCATTTGGAAAATTATGTGTAATGAAATTTCGGCGGATACTTTCGAGAATATCAATCGCGTTCTTTTGCTTCCAACAAGACGTCGTGCAAAACCCAGCTGAGCTTTTCAATGCTGTATGGTTTGGTGGCAACCCCGCGAAACCCGTAATTCTCAAAATCAGACATAATTGGATCATTGGAATATCCGCTGGATACAATCGCGGTGACCTTCGGATCAATTTTCAAAAGCTGTTGGATCGTCTCCTTCCCGCCCATACCACCGGGAATGGTTAGATCCATGATGACCGCATCAAATGGCTGTCCGGATCGCGTGGCATCCTGATAGATTGTAATGGTCTCGGAGCCGTCGGAAGCGCAGCAGACGTCGTATCCCAATTCCATCAATATCTTTTCAGTAACATTTCGAATGGACTCATCATCATCCATCACGAGGATTCTTCCTTGACCTTTGATGAGTTTGTCTTCCCGGTCTCCTTTTTCAACCAGTTTTTCATAACTTGCCGGCATATAAATACTAAAGGTGGTCCCCTTACCCATTTCAGAGTCTACTGCAATATGACCGTCGTGTGCATGAATGGTGGTGTATGACATCGACAAACCGAGACCGCTACCCTTGTGTTTCGTAGTAAAATAGGGATCAAATATCTTGGCCAAATGTTCCTGGGGGATACCCAAGCCTTCGTCTTGAATTGAAATTTTGACATATCTACCAGCTTCCAGGGGCAAGCCGGATCGTCCCTCCAGGGCAACGTTACATGCATTCAAACGGATGACGCCGCCTTGAGGCATGGCCTGCACTGCGTTGATGGAAAGATTGTGAATCACTTGACTAAACTGTCCGATGTCGACGCTTACCGGCCAGAGACCTTCAACGATATTGAATTCGCATTTCGCCTTTGATCCCCTCAGGGCAAAAACGGTTGAATCCCTCAACACCTCCGATATTGAAGCAGTTTTTTTAACCGGTGCCCCCCCCTTTGAAAAGACCAGCAACTGCCGGGTCAGCGCACTGGCTCTTGAGGTGACCCGCAAGGCCTCATCGAGTGCTTCTATAATATCTTCCCCTTGATCGGCCTCGAGCTTTGCCAGTGAGATATTGCCCATGATCCCGGATAGAAAATTATTGAAGTCATGGGCGATTCCCCCGGCTAAAACACCTAAAGATTCAAGCTTTTGGGCCTTGAGAAGCTCCTCTTCCAGCCTCTTTTTCTCGGTGATGTCATGGGCGATTACAGTAACTTTGACGGGTTGACCATTTTCATAATCGATTCTTGTATTGACCAATACAACTAGTTCACGACCGTTTTTCCCAATGAAGTCGTACTCAGTAATGTTAGGAACGGGTTCACCTCTCTGGATTTTATCATACCTCTCGATAGCTTTTTTAAGGCTTTCTTCAGTAAGGAAATCCAAGTGATTGGACCCGAGGAATTCTTCCTTCGTGTAACCCATATATTTACACGCAACCTCATTCACGCTGATAATTTTGCCGGTTGCCAAATCAATCTCATAAATTCCAGCGGGAGCGATGTCAACGAGTTGTCTGTATTTCGCCTCGCTCTCACGCAAAGCCTCCTCAACGGTTTTGCGGTGGTCGGCTTGTGATTTCTCCAATTCCTCGATTCTCCGCTTCGACTCAGCTATTTCCGCGAGGAGTTCTTCTTTGGTTTTATCTGTATCTTTCATACAAGAGTCTCGTTAAAACGGCGCGTACAGTAAAAATTTAAAGAATCCACATTGAAATCCGGCTATTTATCGCCGAGCAATTCGCTTTCTTTAAACTCAATTTTAGCATTAAAAATCGTCAGAGACAAGATAATTGCCTGATGGTGGGAAAAACATGGGTTTGACATTTTGCTCGCCGCTTTTTATTATACAAATTCAACTTACCAAGGATGCCTTATTATGGATAATCTGGAAAACGCTATCATTGGCCAGTTAAGCGAGCTTGTTCGGATCAATTCTGTAAATTTGACGCTCTCGAACGGTCCGGGAGAAAACGAACTATCAAAATTGATTCAGCATCGTCTCGATGCGTTGAAGCTCCGCTCGCAAATTCAGACCATCGCACCGGACTGCAACAATTTAATTGCCGTAGTACCAGGCACCAATCCCACAAAATCCCTGCTATTGAACGGCCATCTCGATACGGTGGGGGTCGCAGGCATGGATGATCCGTTTAGATTGAGACAGGATGGTGACAGGCTTTACGGCCGCGGAGCCTATGATATGAAGGGTAGCCTTGCTGTCATGCTACTGCTTGCCGAATATTTCACCCGCCACCCGCCACCCCTTGATATACTCTTGACCTTCGTCGCCGACGAGGAAGATAAAAGTCTCGGCATGGACTATTTGGTGGAAAAATGGCTTTGCGATATATTTCCACCACCGCTTGGGGCTATCTTTTTAGAGCCAACAGAGGAAAATATCGGCGTTTGCCACAAAGGTTTTATCTGGTATGAGATTGAAGTTACAGGTAGGGCTTCCCATGGAAGTCGACCGGAGGAAGGCATCGATGCCATTTTGCCGTTACGCTCGGCTTTGAATGAGCTGAACAAGGTCCAGGCCGATCTATTAAATCGAACACCGGACCCGTTGCTGGGCCATGGGACCCTCCACAGCAGTATTATTACCGGTGGCACCGAATTAAGTGTCATTGCCGGCCATTCGCACCTCCAATGGGAGCGTCGCACGCTTCCGGGGGAATCCCGACAGGATCTTGATCTGGAGCTGGAACGAACGATTTGCGCCGTTGAAAATCATCCCGGAAAGCATGAAGTAAAGGGCCGCAAGCTGTTTCAGAGGCCACCATACAGGGTGCCAGATGATGCCGAAATATTATCTCGTATGCAAAAAGCGTCTCCACAATCTTCGCTGGCTGGCCTTTCTTTCTGGACGGATGCCGCCGTAGCCGGCAAGGCGGGCATCCCTTCCGTTCTTTTCGGTCCTATCGGCCATGGCGCTCATGCCGTCGATGAATGGGTCAGCCTCAATAGTCTGTTAAAAGTTTATGAGACGCTAAAACGACTGATATTGGACTTTTAAACCCTAAACAAGCCGAATTGGAATCAAAAATGAAAAATAAATTGAATTACTAAGTGCTTCGATTCGCAATTACAGCGACACATAAAAATTATCCAATACGATATAATTGCTTACTCAGCACTAAGTCCTGAGTGAGTAAATACGTCATCGTATTTACGAATCGATGGACTAAGCAACTACTAATTTATTTTCGGACTTGACAGTTGATTTTTTTTTTGCCATATTGCCGCGAACAGTTTCAGAAAGAATAAAATCATGATGCCAATAATCTTGACAAACATCCGTATCCGTCCCCGTCGCCGCTATCGGCGACGATACCCGGGGGGTTTTTTGTGTTTGACATGATCTCATTGACATTTCAATGGAAAGCATAAAAAACCCGGCAAACGCCGGGTTTTTTATTTTGATGAAAGGAGTAAAAAAATGGCAAAGGATAAGGTGCGAAAGGTCGTACTGGCCTATAGCGGTGGGCTGGATACCTCCGTCATCGTCCCGTGGCTTAAAAATAATTTCGACAATTGCGACGTCATTTGTTTCACAGCCGATGTCGGCCAGCAGGAAGAATTGAATGGGCTGGAAGAAAAGGCCATTGCTTCCGGTGCCACCAAACTGATTGTAAGCGACTTGCGCGAAGAATTTTTAAGAGATTACGTATTCCCGACCATGCAGGCAGGCGCCGTATACGAACGCGAATACCTCCTGGGCACATCCATTGCCCGTCCTCTGATGGCAAAAAAAATGGTTGAGATCGCGGAAGCCGAGGGGGCCGATGCCATTGCCCATGGCTGCACCGGTAAGGGCAATGATCAGGTTCGCTTTGAGCTTACAGTAATGGCGCTCAATCCCAAGCTCAAGGTTATTGCACCCTGGCGCGAGTGGGAAATCCGCAGCCGGGAGGATGCCATTAAATATGCCGAAAAATACAGCATTCCTCTGGCGCAAACTGAAAAGGATATTTACAGCCGCGATCGCAACATCATGCACCTTTCCCACGAGGGAGGATTGCTGGAAAATCCCTGGAATGAACCGGACGCTGCCATGTTCCAACTGACCGTCAGTCCCGAAGCGGCACCGGATGAACCCGAGTATATCGAAATCGGCTTTGAAAAAGGTAATCCAATCAGCCTTAACGGCGAAACCCTGTCCGCCGTGGATCTGTTCATGCGCTTAAACAAAACAGCAGGCGCCCATGCAATCGGTCGTGTTGATATTGTCGAAAACCGGCTGGTGGGCATGAAAAGCCGGGGGGTTTATGAAACCCCCGCCGGAACGGTCATCTTCCGTGCCCATCAAGCGCTGGAGAGTATGTGCCTTGATAAGTACACCATGCACTACAAAGATTTCGTTGCGGTGAAATATGCGGAGCTGGTCTACAACGGCATGTGGTTTATGCAACTGCGAGAAGCCCTGGACGCTTTCGTAAAGGTAACCCAGGAAAAAGTTACCGGTACCGTGCGTCTGAAACTGTATAAAGGCAATACCATTGTAGCCGGACGTAAAAGCCCTTACAGCCTGTATCGTGAGGACTATGCCTCTTTCGGCGAAGAAGATGTATACAATCAACAGGACGCCCAGGGATTTATCCAGCTGTTCGGACTGCCCTTGAAGGTCGAATCTCTTCTGGGCATAGACGGCGGTGGTGAAAGCCGGTATCGCAGTCCCGATTACAGCAAGTTTAAGAGAGACTAATTCGGGTTGCGAGTTGAGAGCTGGGAGGGATGCTTGATAGGGTCATTGGGTTTATTGAGCTTTGTCGGATAATGGAAAATTGGAGATAATGAGGTAGTAGATAAAGGTTAAGGCATAGGACTCAAGGTGCAGGGCTTAAGGCATAAAGCATGGGGCAGAGTGCAAAGGGCTGAGAGCAAAATGCATATAGGAAAATTCGGAATGCGGAAAAAATAAGTCGGAAGTCGGAAAAAAGCCAAGGCCATGGAGCCTGGCATATAGTATGACAGAGCGAAGCGATTCCATCATTCGTCAATTGTCATTCGTCATTCGTCATTCGATTAGTTGCGGGTTATAGGATGCGGGTGACGATTGACAAATG